>JAFQNY010000219.1 GCA_017395765.1 bacterium | reverse complement strand
TTTTTTAAACAATCTTTTTTTCTGCTAACGAAGAATAATAAGGGTAGTACTAATAAAAATTCATATTTTGAAAGAATTGCCAAAGAATAAAACATATACATTAGCGGAAAATTCTTTTTTGTTGCCCCAAAAGCCGCAAGTAACATAAAAAATACTCCATAGAGTATTCCATATGAATACGGTAAAAATGTATTAAAAACATTTGGAGATAAAACTACTCCTGATATTGTAAATAAACACACGCTAAATGCAAATTTTTCAGAGGTAAAGTTCTTTGCCAAATAATATGTTAAGTGTGTTATTCCGCCTGTAATAATAAGACCAAAGAAAATTAAACTGTGAAAATTAGACTTGAAAAGAAATAAAATAAACGCATTTATCAGATAAGCAAGAGGAGGGTATATTGTAAAAATATCTTTGTATAGAGCACTTCCCTCAATTATTTGTTGCGGAATGTAGATTTCTCTAAACGAATCTATCATTATATCTCCGAATTTACCGTAAAATAAGGTAAAAATCAGTATTGTCAATGCTTGAAGCAACAAAATGTGTTTGTTATTTTTAATAAAAACTCTCAATATTAACCCCTTTTCTAAACAAATCTTAACAAAAGTATAAAAATTAGGCAATTTTTTAACATAAAAAAACTTTATATAAATGTAAGTGTTAGTGTAAAGGTTTTTTAATTATGGTAATGCCCGGTTCTTTAGATCATTTATATTATGGCGGTGTAATAGACCACATACCTTATGAAGCTTATGCGATTTCTTCTCCCGTAGCTTTGAATGCTTATGCTGCTTCAGGTTACGGAACCGGGATTCGTGACAATAACGGTTTGCTAAAGGGTTCTCATTATTTAGATTATGCAAAACAAGGACTTGCGTATAATACTTATGCCGAAGATTCTTTTAACGGTATTTCAAGTGAAAATTTTATAAAAAAACAATATTCAAAAAAACAAGTTTCTCAACGGGAAAATTATGACGGAGAAAACCTCGGGGCTTCTTTGTCGAAGGAATATTCTAAAGTAAGCTCAAATCCTATTTTAAAAGGACTATTGTCTTTGGGGCTGATTTTGGCTACCGGAATTTTGTTGGTTAAAGGCAGCAAAAAAGTTTATAACAATAGTTCTGTACAAAAGTTTATATCAAAATTAAACCCAAAGAATTGGTTTAAAAGTTAGATTTATTTAAATTAACCTTATTAAAATACCTTATTAATTAACCAATTTTATACGTCCTTATAGGGCGTTTTTTTTGTTTGTGCTAATATAGTTTTGTATGAAGAGAATATTAATAGCACTGGTAATTATTTATTTAAGCTCAACCCCTGTTTTTTGCAATGTTGAAAAACTTGAGTTGGAAAATATGATACAAGTTGGCTTGTTACAAAATAATGATATTAAATTAAAGCGTTTAGAATTAGGTATTGCAGAAAAAGATATAAAGATTGCGAATAAACTTAAGAATCCTGAAATTCAATCGAATGCTGTAATCGGAAATGTAGCTTTAGGTAATTGTTCTCAAGCCGGAGTTGCTTTGCCGATAGAAGTTCTCAAGCGTGGGCTTAGGAAAAAAATTGCTCAAGACGCGTATTCAATTAAGGAAACTGAATTAAAACAATTCGAACATAATTTAAAACTGCAAATTATGCAGGCTTATTTTGAGGTTTTGCATGCAAAATCCGTTTATCAAATTCAAGAAGAACGCTTGAAGTTATTTAAACGATTGGTTCAGATTACTACGGACAGACCAAAACACTCTTCTTATGAGATTGATAATTTGAAAGCTGATATTCAATACGCTGCTCAACAAATCGAAGTTAATCGTGCTAAATCAAATATGTTAGCGAAACAGTTTGAGTTAAACAAGGTTTTGAACATTGGAGATGAATCTATCATGTACGATACAAAAGAATCTTCATTATTAGAAGAAGATTGGAACTTTCTGTCTATAAAGATTCCGGAATACGATATTCTTGAAAAAATTGCGCTTGAGTACAGTTATATGATAAAACTTTCTGATAAAAATATTGTTCAGACAGAGAAAGAATATGAATTGGTAAAAAGGAATCGGGTTCCTGATGTGAGTGTAGCAGGGGGTTATGCTTGGCAGGCTCATCCGAATGTGCCGAATAGATACGGCGGTGCTTTTGTCGGTTTTGGAATGGATTTGCCGATTTTGTATAATTATACTCCTGATATCCAGAAAGCAGAATTGTTTTTGGAAAAAAGCAAAGTTAATCGAAAAATATATGAATATCAGTTAAAGTATGAACTTAAAAAAGATTTTAATATTTTTAAATATTCAGCGGAGAATTTGAAGTTTTCTAAACAGATTCTGGCGGATTCAAATCGTATTGTTGATTTGTCCACAAAACGCTATGTCGAGGCGAAAAATAATTATTCAGATTTGATAGTTAATGAAAATGCTCATCAAGAAGTTTTAAGCCAATATCTAAATATTATCTCCAAACACTTTTATTCATATTTAGAATTGATGCAAGATATTGGTCATGATATTCTTGTAGAGGAAGAACTTTTATAAGGTGTTTTTATGATTAAACTTGTCGCAACTGATATTGACGGGACAATTTTTATTCCGGAAAAGGAGTTTACACAAAATGTACGAAATTGTATTTCAAGATTGTGTGAGTGTGGAATAAAAGTTGTATTGGTAACAGGTCGAATGAATGCGGCGGCTGTTAGAATTGCCGAAGACTTAGGTTTAAAAACCCCCGTGGTTTCTTATCAAGGAGGTTTGGTCGTAGAGAATGGTCAAACACTGTATGAAAGATATCTTACTGAAGAGCAAACTTCCAAAATATTAGCTTGGGCTAGGGAAGAAAAAATTCATATTAATTTATATAATAATGATGTTTTATATTCTGAAACAGAATGCTATGAAGTTCAAAGATATTGTAATAATTTACATACCGAACATACGGTTAAAAAGTTTAGTGAAATAAAAAAAGATAAAATTAATAAATTACTTGCGATTGATTATTCTGATCCTAAACGTATTAGTAGCTACGAGAAGGAGCTTCAAGATATTTTTCCAGATTTGTATATAGTAAAATCCACCCCGTATTTTTTAGAGTTTTCAAACCCTGAAGCTTCAAAAAAATGTGCTGTTGAATTTTTGCAAAATTATTGGGGGCTAAAAAAAGAAGAAATTTTAACAATTGGTGATCAAAATAATGATATAGCGCTTCTACAAGCCGGTGGAATAAAGGTCGCAATGGGAAATGCAACCGATGAGTTAAAAGAAATCGCAGATTATATAACGGATTCGGTTTACGAAGACGGTTTTGTTAAAGCTATGGAAAAATTTTGTATATAATGAACTTAAAGTCCTAACGACTTAAAGTCTTAATGTCTTTTTTGTAAACTTTTGTAAAATTTGAAATAAACTCAAAATCCCTTGTTGACTATTATTTATGTTTGTTTTACGATTTAAATGTTATAGTGAAAACTATGACTAGCCGGAATCTAAAAGAGGCTTGCTGTCTCTTTTTTAGACTAGCAAACAAAGGTAGATACAAAAATAAAGGAAGCAAAAATGACAACAGCTAAAAGACAAAGAATTAGAGTTTGTTTAAGATCTTACGAACACAAACTGGTTGACGTATCAGCTGAAAAAATCGTAGAAACTGCAAAAAGAACAGACGCTAAAGTTGCTGGTCCTATTCCTTTACCAACAAAAAGACGTATTTATTGTGTATTACGTTCACCTCACGTTGATAAAAAATCTCGTGAACACTTTGAGATTAGAACTCACAAACGTATTATCGATATTTACGAACCTACTCAACAAACAACTGAAGAATTGAGTAGATTAGACTTACCTGCTGGTGTTGATATCGAAGTTAAGTTGTAATGCGTAGCCGGTGTGAGCCGGTGTCGCGTTTGCGAAGGCAAATGCGAGCAGGGCGAAACACTACGACACCGCCGTTACGAAATGTAGCGTAAGCGAAATGAAGTGAAGCAATCTGTGAGTGCACAGGCGGTATCAAGTAAAAACAATAGCCAAAAAAAGATAGAAATAGGAGAATAAAAATGGCAATTCGTAAAATTAATCCGACATCTCCGGGACAAAGAGGTATGACAAAGAGTGATTATC
>JAFQNY010000018.1 GCA_017395765.1 bacterium | reverse complement strand
TAAATTCTTAATTACTATTTAAGCTTAACAGTATTATTTTCAGCTAAGAATTGAGTAACTTTTTCGTTCAAAGCTTGTTGAGACAATGCGTTAAACACACCAGGTGTTTGTGATAATTGTTTCAACATTGTTTGAGGATCAATTTGATACATTCTGCTAAGTTCTGTTAATTTAGCGCTGAAATCTTCTTGTGATACTGTGATTTTTTCTTCTTTAGCGATTTTATCAATTACTAAAGAATTTTTAACTCTTACTGCAGCATCTTCTTTTAAGCTGTTAATGATTGCATCATAACCTTGAGCCTCTACTGCTTGATCCCAAGAAAAACCTTGCATTTGAAGTTTTTGTTTGTATTCTTCTACAAGTTGGTCAGTTTCTCTTTCAATCATCGCTTGTTGAATATCAACTTTAGCATTACCTACAACTTTTTCAAAAACCGCCTTTTCAGAATTAGTTCTGTCAATATCAGCTTTTTGTGTATCTAAATATTGTTGAATATCAGCTTTTAAATCTTCTACAGTTTTGAAAGGTCCGATTTTTTGAGCAAATTCATCAGTTAATTCAGGTAAAATTTTTGTTTTTATTTCATTAATTTTACATTTAAATACTGCCGGTTGTCCTGCAAGTTTCTTTTCATGATATTCTTCAGGGAATGTAACATTGATTTCAAATTCTTCGCCCAAAGGTTTGCCTACTAATTGTTCTGCAAAACCCGGAATGAAGCTTGAGTTAGCTAAATCTAAGGTGTAATTTTTAGCATCACCGTGTTCAATTTTTTCACCATTAGAAAAACCTTCAAAATCAAATACAACAATATCTTTTTCTTCAGTTTTTCTGTCTGTAACTATTGATAATTCAGCTGATTGTTGTAATAAGTTATCCAAAGACTTTTGGAATGCATCTTCAGGTGTTTTATATTCATCAACTTCTATTGTCATTCCTTTGTATTCGCCTAAAGTAACTTCCGGACGTAATTCAATTTTTGCGGTTATTTTCATATCTGAACCGATGTTATAATCGTATGATTCAACATATGGTTGAGCAATAACATCAAAATCATTTTCTCTTATAACATCTGAAAACACTTTTGGAAGAGCAGCTTCTAATGCTTCATGTTTAATTCTTTCCTCTCCGATGTGTTGCTCTACAATATTTCTTGGAGCTTTTCCTTTTCTAAACCCAGGAATGTTAACATACTGAGCTAATCTTTTAGCTGCGTTATTGTAGTAACCTACTGCATCTTTTGCTGGGATTTCAATCTCAACTTTTACTACGTTTTCAGGTAGTTTTTCAATTTTTGTGTTCATTTATTAAATCCTCATATTTATGTATATCATCAATTATATACGGTACTACAAACATAGCTAAAATGCAAAGGGGCGCACGCTAAATGCGAGCACCCCACTCCGAATAAATAAACACAAATTACACTAATCCTTCTTTAACAGCTTTTACGGCAGCTTGAACTCTATCGTTTACACACATTTTTTGTAGTATTGAACAGACGTGAGCTTTGGCTGTGTGTACGCTGACAATTAACTCTTTTGCAATTTCAGTATTGCTTTTGCCGTCAACTAAATGTTTTAAAACTTCAAATTCCCTTTCTGTTAATGGAACACGACCTTCTTCTGATGTTTTATCTTTAAGTATTCCCAGTGTTTCTTGTTTAGGGAATGAGTCCAAAACTTTTCGAGCGATAACAGGATCTAACCAACAGACTCCGTTAACAACATCTCTAATTACATCCGCCAATTTAGACGGATCAATATCTTTAAGACAATACGCCATTGCACCGGATGATAAAGCTGCTATAACTTCTTCTTCTCTGTCATGAGAAGTTAAAGCAATTACTTTGATATCTTTCCCCATTTCTTTAACTTTTAACGTCGCTTCTATACCGTTCATTCCAGCAAGACCTAAATCCATTAAAACTATATTAGGAGTGTGTCTTTCTATTAATTCTAAGCCCTCAATAGCATTATCGCATTCAGCAACCACTTTGATGTCATCATTTGAATTTAATGCACATCTAAGTCCTACTCGTGTTAGCTTAAAATCTTCAATGATAATAACACTTATTGTCTTCTTTTCTAGTTCTACAGCCGTACTCATCTGTTCTTCTCCTTACTATTATGTACAAAGACTATTAAATAACAGTAAGGTTAAACAGTACATTAGCCGACTAACTAATATTTATTTAATTCAATAATTTAAATTTAGTTAAAATCCCATAAAAAATCGATAATTTCTGTGACGGAATAATTGTTCTGTGTTATGTAAAAATTTTGTCCGGTTTTTTCTTTTACATATTCCATAGAATTACCGTCCAGAAATAAGTCTGTATAAGGTTTAAGCATTATAGACGGGATAAATATATAATCTGCACTAATGTTTTTAACTGAACTAATTAAATCTTCCGAAGTTATTAAACCTGCAACGGTAATATTGTTACCCCAGTATGTTGATTTAACAGGGTTTATTTGTACTGTTAAATTTTTAATCTTGTTAAGTTTTTCTGCAATGTAATTAAAAGCTGATTTTGCTGCTACGGAACAAGCAATGCATATATTAAGAGGCTTTTTTAGAGATTTAGGTAAATCTAAATCGTCAAAATCATCCATAAGCATTCTTAAAGACCCCACTCCGTCATCAAGCTGTGAAAAATTACCATAATAATCACTTTGCGGGATATTTTCTTCAGCAAGTAAAAATATTTCATCAGAACAGTTCGCTTTTGGGTATTTTTTAGCAATAGAAAGAGTTTCTTTTGCCACAAACTTATCTACAGTTTTTAGTTCAATGTCTCTAAATTGAGTTGTGCCAACCGGAACAATAGCTATGGATAACAAATTATCTCCTAAATCTGAAAGATCTTTTAATGTTCGTTCAAGCTCTGCACCGTCATTATATCCGGGGCAAAGAACAATTTGTGTGTGAAATGGAATATCATTGTTTTTGAACCAATTTAGATTCTCCATTATTTTTCCTGCATTAGGATTTCTTAGCATTTTTACTCTTAATTCAGGGTTAGTTGTATGTACGGAAATATAAAAAGGTCCTAAATGTAGTTTTGCTATACGTTTTTTATCTTTTTCCGTTAGATTTGTAGTAGTAATATAAGTTCCTTGCAGATATGAAAGTCTATAATCATCATCTTTTATATAAAGAGTATCACGTAAACCTTTTGGTTGTTGAGCTACAAAGCAAAAAATGCAATTGTTTAAACAAGGCTTAACTTTATCAAAAACGGCCGATTCAAAGATTATTCCTAAATCTTCGTCATAATCTTTTTCCAACTCTATTTCTTCAATTTCACCGTTAATTTTTTTGATTTCTATCGTAACAAGTTCATTCTTGCAAAGGTAGTTATAATCAATCATATCTTGTGGGATTTGCCCATCAATTGATATAAGTTCATCACCTTCTTTAATTTCAAGTTCATCAGCGATTGAATTTTCTATAACCCCACTAACTACCGCAGGCACGATCCAAACCCTCCAGCAGTAAGATAAAATTATTATATTCGCACATTAAATTGTCAAAAACCAGTTTTTTATTATATTGAGAAGATGTTTCATCAATAAGTTTTTTTATGTCATATTTTATGCTTTCACACTTAATTTTTATTAATTTAAATAACCGTTTTTGTTCTTGTTTTTCCAATACATCAGCACAAGAAACTCTGATTCTTGCAGTAGTTAAAAATTGTATTGGATTATCTTGCAGAGGAGAAAGCAATAATTCTGATAATACTTCCTTGCCTCTTGGGGTTATTGAATAAAAAACAGAGGGTCTTCCTCCTGAAGAAATTGATTTTTGTGTTTTTACACAACTATCTTTTTCCAAACGCACCAACGCTGGTTTTATAGTTCCGTAACTTGGAGTGGTTAATACTGAAAATTGTTGATGAATCTCTTTCGAAATCCCGTACATTGTTAAAACTTTTTTTGTTAATTCGTACAATATTAGTAATTCAATCATCTGTTTATAAATTTTCTTCTTTAATTATTGCGCAAAATTCATTTGCCAATTTAGCATTCCACTTATTGCCGGAGTCATTTGATATAACATTAATTGCTTCATCTTTTGACAAGGCACTTCTATAAGGTCTATTTTCTAACAATGCAAAATATGTGTCAAGAATAAGTATAATTTGCGATTCTAACGGGATATCTTCTCCGGATAATTTAGCGGGATAACCTGTTCCATCCCAGTTTTCATGATGTTTTTCAATTATAGGTATAACGTCCGTTATTGAAGAGATTGGCTCTAATATCTTACGGGCAGCAATAACCGGATGTTGCATTATAAAATTCTTTTCTTCAGCAGTCAAAGGATCTTTTTTTGACAGTAATTCTTTTGGTAACATTGTATTGCCGATATCATAAAGCAAAATGGCTATTTTTAGCTTGTCAATACTCTTTTTGGGTAAATCGAATCTTTTTGCCAATAGAGTTGCGATTAAAACTTTTTTTCGGGTAATTCCTTCTGTGTGTTCAGGGTTGTATGTAGATACTATTGTGTCTGAAACATTATATAGCATTTCGTTATTAATATTCATTTCTTGCAATTTTTCATTTAACAATTTTGTTGTATTTTTATCTATAGGGATTTTTTTCTTTGACAAAATTTCGATAAATGTAGAAATTGCAATATCTTGCCATGAAGTTTCCTGTAGAGTTTTTGCTAAAGTGACTTGGTTTCGTCCATTTCTTTTCGATTCATACATTGCATGGTCAACCAGTTCAAGCAGTTCGTCAATATCATCCGAGTGCTCAGGATATGAACCGACTCCCATACTTGCGGATATATGCCCGATTTTTTCCAAATTCAGGGATTCAATAACTTTTCTTATACGTTCAGCGAATATCATACCGCCTTTGGAATCTACTCCTGAAAGAATAACATTAAATTCTTCTCCACCCATTCTTGCCGCTATATCAATTGAACGACAACTGTTTTTTAAAACATTTGCAATAGCTTTTATGGCTATATCACCGTAATTATGCCCATAAACGTCATTAATCTTTTTTAAATGGTCTAAGTCAATACCTATTACGGTAAATTTTTGATTTTGTCTGTTTGCTCTTAAAGCTTCTTTTTTTATAAATTCTTCAAAATATCTTCTGTTATATAAAGCCGTCATACCGTCTGTTGTAGCTTGTTCTTTTACTACTTGAAACAAATCTGCGATAGTAATCGCAAGTTCAATTTGCTTGGCAAACAGGTTTAAAAATTTAAGCTCATTTTCTGTTGATTCCTTTCTTGAAGAAAATACAATGAGAGATCCGAAATGGACATTTTTATTTGCAAGAGGAACCATTATATAGGATTGGGTTTTTGATACACTTATAATATTATTAACATTTTCGTCTGTTGAATTCGGTATAACTTGTTTTATTAAGTTAAAGAGATTAGACGAATGAAAACTTTCATTTTGTATAATTGCATTATAAACTTCACCTGAATCAGGAAGCTTTAATCGGACTTCTTGCGGAATACAACCAAAATTGTTAACAAATGATTCTTCAAACATATCACCGGCGCAAGCCACAAACTGTAAATATTCACCTTGAGTATCGACCAATCGCTTAACTATACAACTGTGTAAATATCCTAACTCTCCTTGTAAACTGTTAACAATGGCATTCAAAACACTAGATAAAGGCTTTGATGAGTTCATCATGTCCCAAATATGTTGCAGAGTTAGCATTTGCTTGTTGGCAATATCAAGCTCCTTTGTACGAGCTATAATTTCTTTTTCAAGCTTGGCATTTCTTTCATAAACTTCCAATAGCGATAAATTAGCTGAACTTACGGTTGATTCAACTTCATTTATTTTATCTTTAAATTTTTTTAAGTTATCAAAAAACCCCACAACTATTCCTTGCTTTCTGTTTTCTCAGTATAACATTATTAAATGAATACTTCAAGATTAGTTTTATAATATAAAACCTCCTTGGCGGGAGTTGAACCCGCGACCTCAGGCTTCGGAGACCTACGCTCTATCCAACTGAGCTACAAGGAGATATATATTAATTCTATGTTATACCTCATATCTTAGTCAAGTTAACAAAATTAAATACTTGTTTATATTTTACTTATTTTATATAATGGAATTGTATTTAGTGTCTTAAAGGGAATTACACTTTAAAAGGAGAGAGAAATTTATGAAAAAAACATTGATTGCGTCATTGTTTGCATTGATGTGTACTCCTGTTTTTGCCGGAGAAGCTTCTCTTGTAGTTCCGGATATAAAGTCAATTAATGCTGATAGCCACACATTCTTAATATGGGGGCTTTTAGTTTCTATTGCCGGTGTTATATTCGGGCTGATTGAGTTCTTCAAGGTGAAAAAAATAGAAGTTCATGCTGCAATGGCAGAAGTTGGAAACACAATTTTTGAAACTTGTAAAACTTATCTTGTTCAACAAGGTAAATTCTTGTTTGCCTTAGAAGTATTAATCGGCTTATGTATTGCCTTTTATTTCTGGTATTTACAAGGAATGCAGTTAAGTGCAGTGTTAACTATTTTAGGATGGTCCGTTCTTGGTATTTTGGGTTCATATCTCGTTGCTTGGTTCGGTATCAGAATGAACACATTAGCAAACTCAAGAACTGCATTTACCGCGCTTAAAGGCAACCCCCTAGACATTATGAATATACCTTTAAAAGCCGGTATGAGTATCGGGGTTTTACTTGTATCAATCGAATTAATTATGATGCTTGTAATTCTTCTGTTCGTTCCGGGTGAATTAGCAGGTGCTTGCTTTATCGGTTTTGCAATCGGTGAGTCTTTAGGTGCATCAGCTCTTCGTGTTGCGGGTGGAATTTTTACAAAAATTGCTGATATAGGCTCTGATTTGATGAAAATTCAATTCGGAATCAAAGAAGACGACCCTCGTAACCCTGGTGTTATTGCTGACTGTACAGGTGACAATGCAGGCGATTCAATCGGCCCTACTGCTGACGGTTTCGAAACATACGGTGTAACAGGGGTTGCATTAGTAAGCTTTATTCTACTGGCAGTTACAGGTGCTGAATACCAAGTTCAATTATTAGCTTGGATTTTTGTAATGAGATACTTAATGATTATAACTTCAGTAATTTCTTACTGGATTAACGGAGCAATCACTAAAGTTTATAATAAATTTACAAAGAAATTTGATTTTGAAGCTCCATTAACTTCTTTAGTATGGATTACTTCTGTTTTATCAATAATAATGACATTTACAATAAGTAATTATTTATTAAAAGATTTACCAAATAACCTATGGTTAACATTATCAGTAATTATTTCTTGCGGTACATTAGGTGCAGCATTAATTCCGGAAGCTACAAAGGTATTTACTTCGCCAAAAGCTAAGCATACAGCAGAAGTTGTTACTGCTTCTAAAGAGGGCGGAGCTTCTTTAACAATTCTTTCAGGTATTGTTTCAGGAAACTTCTCCGGATTTTGGATTGGTGCAATTGTTGTTCTTTTAATGGGATTAGCTTATTTTGCAAGCTTGTATATCCCTGCAGAAACAATGATTTATCCTTCTGTATTTGCATTTGGCTTAGTAGCATTTGGTTTCTTAGGAATGGGTCCAGTTACAATCGCTGTTGACTCCTATGGTCCTGTTACCGACAACGCTCAATCAGTTTATGAATTATCATTAATTGAAGAAATACCAAATGTAAAAGAAGGTATTGAAAAATATTATTCATTTACACCTGATTTTGAAAATGCTAAGAGATACTTAGAAGAAAATGACGGTGCAGGTAACACCTTCAAAGCTACATCAAAACCTGTTCTTATCGGAACGGCGGTTGTTGGAGCTACTACAATGATTTTCTCATTAATTCTTGTAATTAAAGAAACTCTTGGTATTCAACCGGAAATGATATTGAATTTATTAAATCCATACACACTTCTTGGTTTTATTGCCGGTGGTGCGGTTATTTACTGGTTCTCAGGTGCTTCTATGCAAGCTGTTACAACAGGTGCTTATTCAGCAACTGAGTTTATTAAAAACAATATTAAATTAGGTGAAGCTGATGATAAATCTGCAAATCTTTCTAACTCAAAAGAAGTTGTTAAGATTTGTACTCAATACGCTCAAAAAGGTATGTATAATATCTTTATCGCATTGTTTGGTTTTGCTTTAGCACTTGCGTGCTTATCATCTCCAAACGGTACAGATTCAGCTCCTGTATCATTCTTCGTAAGCTACTTGCTAGCAATAGCTGTGTTCGGCTTATTTCAAGCTGTATTTATGGCAAATGCCGGTGGATGTTGGGATAATGCGAAGAAAATTGTTGAAGTCGATATGGCAGAAAAAGGTACTGACTTACACGCAGCAACAGTTGTTGGTGATACAGTTGGTGATCCATTCAAAGATACTTCTTCTGTTGCAATGAACCCAATTATCAAGTTTACTACACTGTTTGGCTTATTGGCTATGGAAATTGCGATTAACCCTGCATTCCAAGCTTATGCTAAAATTGCAGGTTGGGTATTCTTGGTACTTGCATTAACCTTTGTAATCAGATCATTCTATGCTATGAGAATCCCTAGAGGATAAGCTATAAAATTAAACGGGGCTTGGTTTTTATAACCGGCCCCGTTTTTTTATTTAAAAAATTTTTGCCTATTTTTTTGTAATAAATTCTAAAACCCCGTTTATAAAAGTAAGAGGATGAACCGGACATCCGGGGATATATAAATCAATCGGATATTTATCTAAGAATTCTCTGTTTAACTCCTCTGAATCCTGATAAACTCCGCCTGAAATAGCACAAGCACCTGCTAATATAACAATTTTAGGTTCAGGAAGTGATTTATAACAATCTTCAAGAGCATATGCCATATTTTTTGTAATAGGCCCCGTAATAACTATACCATCTGCATGACGAGGAGAAGCCACAAAATCTATTCCGAATCTACCCATGTCAAAATTGCAATTTGAGCAAGCATTTAATTCCATTTCGCAACCATTACACCCTCCGGCAGAGACTTGTCTTAGTTTTAATGAGCGAGAAAAAGTTTTTCGAATCTCTTTACGGGCTTCAATTGCAAATTTTTCAAACTCATCCGGTGTCATATTTTCTTTAATTATTAAAGAATTTCTCTGCGTAGAAGATAGTTTATAGTAATTACTAAATTGAATCACTTCACTTTTGCAAGCTCCGCAGAGCGTACATTTACCTAAATCTATTGAATTAGGAGATGTTTGAATTGCACCGGTCGGACAAATTGACGGATCAACAGAACCTTGTTTGATAATCGGGAATCCTCTGAATTGTTCTCGCATTGGTGCATTTTTTATGTCAGGTATGTACTGCTTACCTTGATAATATTTTAATTTAAGTGTATCTAACATCGTTATTTCCTTTTATTTTATAAATCATTTCCGCAGTATGAAAGATTAAAACTTTTATTACATAATGGAAAATCTGAAATACCATTGTTTCTAACTGCCATTGCAAGCATATACCAATTATTAAAAGATGGGTCTTTAATCTTATATCTTAATAATTCTCCATTT
>JAFQNY010000218.1 GCA_017395765.1 bacterium | reverse complement strand
GACGTTTTTTTAATAGTTTTATTTGGGTTTCCGTTTGAATACTGATTAACTATTTCCCAATTTTTTTGATTCTTTTCGAATTCCTGATTTAATATATTTATAATATCGATATGAAATTTCGAAAAATTTTTATGATCTTTAACCAGATTTATTTGCAACAAATCCAAATATTCAAGAGCTTTCTTTATGTTTATATCCTTATTTATATATGCCTCATAAAATTTTTCCAGTAAATCCTGCTGAACCAAATTAATGAATGCTTGTTTAACTTGTAAGGGCAATGTAGGAAATATTTTATTAATCTTGTTTACATAATCATCAAAATCAAATTCTTTTATTGATAAGTCATTCTCGAAATTAAACCTATAATTAATTAGTTTTTGATCAAGTAAAATTATATTTTTGGAATTAACAAGTGCTGATAAAGAAAATTCCCCCTCAAAACCTTCAATCCTACTTAAGTATAAGTTATTTTTTAATAAAAATTCTCTTTTAAAAATTTTAGTTCCGGTTTTTACAGACCACGAAGCTCCCAAATCCATGTTCTGATTAAAATCAAATATCTTGTTATAATATTTAATTTTTTCATTTTGAATAGGTACTATCTTCAGCGAATTAGTTTTTTCTTCATAAAGATTATACCTAAATTGCAATATTTCAAGATTTGGCAAATTATTAAATATTTTAACAAATCTGTCATAAGCACAGGTTTCTAGCCAACAAAGAGGATCTAGAAAATGGACAAAATCCCCTTTTGCGGATTTTAAACCTTTATCTTTAGCATTATTCTTACCCTTATGGACTTTATAACTCTCAATCTTTACCCTTGGATCTTTTTGTGCATATTCCTTTAAAATTTCAAGAGATGAATCCGTGGAACAATCATCAACACATATTATTTCAAGGTCCTTATATGTTTGATTAATTACCGAATCCAAACATTGGCGCAAATATTTTTCTACATTATAAACCGGTATAACAACGCTGATTAACAATCGGGATATCCTTATAAAGCTCTTCTTTTTTTTATTATAACAAAAAACCGAAAGGGCGGGAAGTGTTAGCTAATTATAAAACTGATAATAGCAAAAAAAATTTTTACAAGTTTTAAATTATCTAAAAGGAGTCTTCCAATGCAGATTAATAAAATTTTTGTTGCAGTTAAAAATGAAAATTTCAGAAATCATTCAAACGTAAAGAATGATAAAAATATTTCAACATATCAATCCAACCCCATATCTTTTAAAGCCTCTCAAAGTATTGTCGCAACTGTACAAGGAAGTTTGGCAAGTTTAGCCAAACAAAAATCTCTGGCAAATATTAAAATGTACGGCAGAGAACTTTTTACTCCGCTTGAAGTTTTAAAAAACAGAATTATGACTCGTTTAATGAGTGTAAACATTGATGCAGGAGATTTTCCTGAAGAACTTAAAAGCAAGCTTATAGAAGCCGTAAAAAATAATAAATTTAATCTAAATGATGTATATAAAGAATTTTATTCATTATTGCTACTTTGTACTACATTACAAGAAGTTGACACTACATACCCTAGTATTAAATATCCAAGAACAACTTCTACAAACGGAGTTGACACAAACGTACAAATTATAACTAAAGGAAGAAAATATAAAGGTTCAATAAGTCCTCAACAAATAAAAATTTTGTCAGAAGGACAAAGGCCGAGAGAAATAAATATTAATAAACATTCAAACGAATTACCTGCATTAAAAATTTTTATAAAAGAAAATGCTCCTCAAGAATTTTCTGAAAAAGAAATCAATGATATTTTAAGAGCATATAATCAAGTTGGTATGGATAAATTATCTTTTGATGAATTTAAAAAACTCTTATTTGTAAGAAATCCCCAAAATAATAAATATATAACCGCAGGAGATATATCAGGTCTTTTTAATACAATGAGCAGATATTTGATAAATGCAAATCAAAAATGCAAAAATATTCTTGAAACTTATATAACTTTATTACAAAACAATCAAACAGAATCTGCTTGTATGTTAGCTAAAATATTAACGCTTGGAAACAAATCAAAATTAGCTGAAAAAATAATTTCTTTTAAAAACGATAATGAGCTTAATGCTTTTTTAGAAACTATTAAATCAGGTGACATTTATTGGGATCAAATTAATTGTTGCAAAAATTACTCTGAATTATACCAATTAACTAATAATATAAATTTAATAAACGATTTTAAGAAAATTTTTAACATATCCGAAATTAATAAATTTATTAAAGTATTTAAGGCAAATCCTGAAATCTTACAAAAAGGTATGGCTTATGAAAGCTGTATCGACTTTGATTCAAATTTGGTAAACGAAAGTGATATAAAAGCATTGCTTGATAGGTTAGGCCTCAGCGAAAACGAACAGTTTGTTGAATTGTCAAATAGTTTTGAGCAAACAGAAGAACTCAAAGAATACGCATTAGACCCGAGAACTTTTAAAAACAGATTCAAAGATGCCGATTTTGATAAATCTATTATTGGTGTCTTGCAACAATTATATTTAGAACAAATTCCGCTTTCTCATGCAATTATTCATATTAGCGAAAATGACAGTGCAAAAGCAGCACATCTTACCAGATATAATAATGAGATTTGGTCAGTTCCAAATGCAGAACTGTTAAAAATAATTAAATCTGCAAATGAAATTGACAATGCTTTAAGCCTTTTATCAGAATCCCTTCAGAACCTATCAGATGAGGAATTAAAATCAATTGCATTAAAAAATTCTACAAAAAACTTCTGGAGAGATTTTCATGATTATACAAGATCCCGTTGGATGCCTGTAAGATTAATTAAAGATAAGGCTAATAATGAAAACACATTATATACTATTGATAATTTAATAAATGCATATATTTTTAAACTGTTTAAAGAATATAAAAACGGCGGAAAAACTCCGGAAGAACTTGGTATTAACCCTTTAGAATTTGCTAATGAAAGCCTTCATTTATCTAAAGCTTTAAAATCGATAATAGACGAGTCTTATTTAAGTGTTTATATCTCAAAAACAGAAAAGCCTTATCTTTTTACCACAAACAAGTTTATGCCGACAGCAATAGAAAATGTCGAAACAAGACGAGAATTTGAAAAATTTTATAGCAGTTTTGATATTGAAGCATTAAAAAAATCTTTTGAAAAGGTTGAAAATCTATACAAAAAACGTTTTTACAGAATTTATACACTTTCTAATGACAGGTACAAAATTTTAGAAAGAGACTTACAAAATGAACTTAAAATAGTTATTGAAAAAAGAGATTTCGGAAAGAAAACTGATGAAAAAACAGCAATATCCGAAATTGATAAAAAAGAATTAATAAGTTCTATTGATGAAACCTTTGAACAAGTCAGCGAAAGTGATTTAAACAATTTAAAATTCATAGTCAATAACATAAAAAATCCGACGCTGAAAGCGCGTTGCCAAGTAATTTTAAACAATGATAGCATTGACGTAGATTATTTTAATTTTATAAACAATATTTTAAAATCTTCAATTATAACAATTTCAGAAAAAGAAGTAGTTTTGAATGAAGAAAAAGCGTTGGTATTATTCATGCTTAACGATAAATATTTGTCAGATTGTGCGGAAAATATTACGGAACAGGAGTTTATTGAAAAAGAATTACAAAATTATAAATTATCAAACGGAGAATATGACTACAAAAAATTCTATGACGAAAGCAAAGCTGAATTAAATTTCTTTAGCTTGGTTAACAAATTAGAAGCAACAAACGATGAAGAATTTCTAAATTTTGTAATCCAAAATGTTGAGGAATCTAATTACATAGAAATGTCAGAATTGATAGAAGAATACTCTAATTTATCAACAATGGCTAAAAGCATTATAAAATCTGATTTAACAAGCAATGATTTAAAAATTAAACTTGATGCTATTAAAGAAGGAATAAATAAATATAAAGATTCAATATGGGATTTTGAGAAACCGGAAATTATAATTTTAAATGAAGCAGGTGTAAATAAAAAAGTTATAATAACCCCAAATGCTAAAAAAGAAATTTTTGAACACCATAACAGTAATATCACTAAATATGAAAGTGAAATAAAAAAATTTATAAAGGCAGCCGATAGATACGCTCCGGATGAAAGAGCTTCCGGTATAAAAATAGTTCGTAAAGACGGTAGTGCTGAAATAAAAATTTATGGCAAAAGCGGTACCGGTGGCATGAGATTATACTCTCGCCCAATAATTGAAAATGACACAGATGTCTATAGAATTGATGAAAATGATAGTTTACCGATAAAATTTATCTTTGATAAATATGATGACCATTTATAACAATAAAAAAACACGTTGGAAGAATTCTCCCAACGTGTTTTTGTACTATAAATAAAATGGTTTTTATGGATTTTTACACTTACAGTCAAAATACTGGCATTTACCTTTTTGTATGTTCAAAAGCTTTGGTGTAACATACTCAAAATCGAAGTTATGAATTTTTCCTAGTTCTTCGACTCTTTTAAAATAAATCATTTGTTTTTTAGGCTTTTCAAGTATCAAAACAACTTTTGCACGCTTACCAGTCATTTTTTGATAATGCAATGCTTGCCCTATGCTTTCTGCCCACTTATTAGCAAAATCAAATTCAACAGCATGGGTTGCTGTTAAACAATCAACACGAGTTTTATCTGTATTTTCATATTCTTCAATTCCATTTTGTTTTGAGCACCAAGCATGTTGGTATGAAGATTCATTGTGCCAATGATGCACATGTCTCCATCCTAAATTGCAAATTTGGTATTCAAAAGACGTTGCTATTGCCATTAATGAAGTTCCAGCAATTATTACTAAAATTAATACTGTTTTTTTTAATAATTTTTTCATATAGCTATCTATTATAATAAAAAGTTTAGCATAAGGTGTTAATTATAGCAATAATGCATGCTATAAATATTGCCGTTCTTATCGTGTTGAAATCACAAAAAATGTTACACAATATAATTATCAAGAGGGTGTTATGAACGACAAGAATAAAGACAAATTAAACAACACTTTTGGAGTTAGACTAAAAGAAATTAGAAAAGCAAGAGGGTTAACCCAGCAAGCATTAGCAGAAAAAGCTGGCATAGATGATAAACATTTATGTAGAATTGAAAATGGTAAATATTTTCCTACTCATGCCACATTAAATAAATTATTAACAGCTCTTGATTTATCTATTGATGAAGTAGGATTAAACTTGGAACAAATTAAAATTAATAATAATCCTATTATGGCAAAAGCATTACAAATTTTGAATTCTGCAAAAAATGATGAGGAGTTACTTTGTTATCTTGAATCATTAAAAGCTACTCAGAAAGCTTTGGATGTAACTAAGTCCAGAATTTAACTTATCAGATTTTGAATAAAATTAATACAAACAGCACGTTGGAAAATTTCTCAACGTGCTGTTTTATTGTGTTAAATTTATTATTAACCAAAATATCTTGCTAATAAACCATCAAAGCCTCTGCCATGACGAGCTTCATCTTTAGCCATTTCGTGAACTGTATCGTGAATTGCATCAAGCCCAAGCTCTTTTGCTTTTTTAGCAATCATCATTTTACCGTCACAAGCACCAAATTCAGCTTCAGCACGTAGTTCCAAATTCTTTTTAGTTGAATCTGTAACTACTTCGCCTAACAATTCAGCAAATCTTGAAGCATGATCAGCTTCTTCGAAAGCGTATCTTTTGAAAGCTTCTGCAACTTCAGGGTAACCTTCTCTGTCAGCTTGTCTTGACATTGCAAGATACATACCGACTTCAGTACATTCACCCATAAAGTTTGCTCTTAAACCTTCTAAGATCTCAGCGTCAACACCTTTAGCAACACCGATTCTATGTTCATCAGCATAATTTTTATTATTTTCATCCAATTCTTTAAATGCAGTTTTTGGAGCTTTACATACCGGACAAGCTTCCGGAGCTTCGTTTTGCGCTGTGTAACCACATACTGTACATACAAATTTTGCCATAATTTCCATTCCTTTCTTAATCAAGAATCTTTTCTACACACTTATTATAATTCGATTATACTAAAAAATACGTTGTAATTACAACTAAAATCTATACATTTTTTAGATGAATAATATCAATTTTAGGTTCAAGAATTATTGATATCACATCAATTCTGAATTTCTTATATTCAGGATGCTCTTGGCGATAATAAAATAATCCCTTTTTAATATTTTCATACTTTGACTTGGTTATAGCCTCCAAACCAGTACCGCAAATATCAGTTTTTCGGGTTTTTACTTCACAAAAAACTAATACATTCTTATCCAAAGCAATAATATCAATTTCACAAAACTTCGAAAACCGTTTATTTGTTTCAACTATTTTAAACCCCTTTTTTAAAAGGAATTCTCTAGCCAACTCTTCACCATGTTTGCCGACAGTTACATTACTCATTTATAATCTCAGCAGTTTCTTGCAATTCTTCTGTGTCTTTCGGATCGTCTTTTACACCGGCATCAATATTTAAAGTTTTTACAAGACTTCTTACATCACCTTTAAGTTTGAAATATTCATTAAATTTTGCTGTTGTTTTAATATTGAATGAACGACCGTTTTTATCCTTATGTCTTGAAATCAATCCTTTTTCAAGCAATTCAGCCACATGATCATATGCATTTGAACCTCGCAAATCTTTTAAATAAGATTGTCTGATAGGCTCTTTTAATGCAATAACAGTCAATGTTTTTAACACAGGAGGTCTTAACTCAACCGGACAAAGTTTCTCAACAATATCCAAATGGTCTTGTTTAACTTGTAAAATATAACCGTTCTCGTCATCAATTTCAAGAGCACCTTCACGAGAAGCATAATCCATAATCAATTCTAAAAGAGCTTCTTCAACCAAATCCGGTTCTTCACCTAAAATTTCTGCTATATCATTAATTTGTAAAACTTTTGCCGTAACAAAGAGAACGGCTTCAATTCTAGACTTCAATTGTTCCATTTGAATTTACCTCCTCCTCTTTTAAAATACTTGTCACATTATTTACGGCATCAAAAATATTATCCTCTTCAGCGTCTTCCAAAGATATATTTTCCCCGGCTGCTTCGTAACGAACAACATACAAATCACCGTAAAACTCATCTTGCATCAAGTCATAATCACTCTCAACAGTTAAAAAAAGTAGTGAAATATAAGCATTTACTCTATCCATACCTAGCAGAGTAAGTTCATTGAGTTCAATTCTATCTTGACGGTTTAAGATTTCTTCCAAGTTGGCTCTTAATCTTTGAACCCCATTTTCGATATACTCATCATGCGCTAGATTAATAATATCATCCGGAGATAATCTTGCATAATTTTGAACTCTGCGTTTTGCACGCTCATGAGCATTTTTTAACGAAGCTTTTTTATCAAGCATCTCATAAAATTCTAACTGACGAATCAAATCCCGCAACGTAACGACACGGTTATGATTCAAACGAACACTTGTACGGCGTTGAAGAACTTCATCAATTGAAATGACATTATTTGTCGGAATATAGTCTTCTGAATAATCCAAAGGCTCGTCAGAATATTCCAATTCATCAAACTCTTGTTGAGGTTCAAAATCAAGAACATCAATACCTTCAAGTACATTTGATTTTAGTTTCAAAAGTATTGCAGCAAATAAAAGAGTACGACCGGTTAATCTAAGGTTTTGAGCTTTAGACTGAAACAAGTGAGTTAAATACTTATCCGTAACTTCTACAATATCAACATTCCAAGGATCGATTTTACCTTGCTTTGCCATATTAACAAGAATCTCAATCCCATCTACTTCTGAATTGTTTGCCTCAGGTATATTTACCCCTACCCCTATTCCGTTTTTTAATGTTTCTATATTATTTACTGCCATATCCTACTCTTATTTGCTGGATTACATATCCAATCTACCATTTATATTATCTTATTTTTCTGGAGTTTTACTCCTCTGTTTTGATGAAACCAACTTTTGAAGGTTTTGTTCTATCCATCAATAAATCTATTGCTTCATATATTTGTTGTTTATCTTTTTCATTGTCTTTACAATAATTTATAAAATATTGTTCTAATTCATTAAAACGTTTTGTTAATTCTTTGTTTTCTAAAACAAAGTGACGCATATTTACAAACGTATCAATTATTCTGATATTCATTTGAATTGCAACTTCTGAATTCAAAACAGAAGAAAGCATAGCCACACCTTGTTCTGAAAAAACATAAGGCATATAACGGCGTCCACCTTTGCCCTCTTTTGAGGTCGCAATTTGCGACCTCAAAGAAGTATACTCATCTTCTGATAGTTGAAACATATAATGTTTTGGAAAGCGAGCTATATTACGTTTAACTGCTTCATTTAATCTTTTGGTTTCAACACCATAAAGCTTAGCAAGGTCACTGTCCAGCATAACCTTAATTCCACGAATTTCATATATTAAATTTTGAATTTTAACTATTTCGTTCATTTAATTTTTAATCTCTAAGTTTTACCCCGGTAACTTTAGAGATACCTTTTTCTTTTTGGGTAACCCCGATTGTTCTGTTTGCTGACTCAAACATATGCTTTCTGTGGCTAACAACGATAAATTGTGTAGTTTCAGCTTGTGACTGAACGATATGAGCAAGTTTTTCAACATTTATACCATCTAAGCTTGCATCAACCTCGTCGAAAGCATAGAAAGGAGCCGGCATATATCTTTGAATCGCAAAAACAAATGATAAAGCTGTGAGCGCTTTTTCACCACCGGACATCCCTGCAAGACGTTGTTTTTTCTTATCTCTTGGCTGAGCCTCAATATCAAGACCACCTGCGAATGGATTCTCTTCATTTTCTAAAATAAGAGTCCCTTCACCATCAGAAAGTTTATGGAAAATGTCTTTAAACTGTTCGCTTATTGCGTTATAAGTTTTTAAGAAAGTTTCTTTTTTTAGATCTTCATAACCTTTCATTCTTTCTAAAATTTGAGCTCTTTCTGTACTTAAAGTTTCAATTTGACCTTGTAACTCTTGTTGACGAGCGAGCACTCTGTCATAATCTTCTAAAGCACGCATGTTGACTGCACCCAACTCATCCATTCTACGTTGAAGTCTTTGAATCTTAGTAGTAATTTCATCGATTGACATTTCAACAGGTGTAAGTTCGTTTACATTTACCCCAGCTTCTTCTAAAGTGGTTTTAGTTTCTTCTAATTGAGGTTCTAATTCTCTACGGCGAGCTTTAAATGATTCAATTTGCTCTCCTATTTTTTCAATATCAGAAAGTTTCAAATTCTTTTGAGTTTCTAAATCAACTAAATCTTTATTGATTCCATCTCGTTGAGCTAATAATTCTCCGAGTTTTTCTGTAATCTCTTTAATCTGAACATCTAAAACTTCAAGTTGCTCTTTTAAGCCTTTAATTTCTTCTGTAAATCTTGCCTTATCAAGTTCAAGCTCTTTGTTATTGGCTAATGAACGTTCAATTGTATCATTATGACTCTTAATTGTTGTATTAATAAAATCAATTCTCTGATGCAAACCTTCAATTTCATTATTAGCATCTGCCATTTGTTTTTCATAACGCTTAATTTCAGCTTCAACACCGGCCGTTTTCTCTTTCAAATCTTTTAAATCAGCGTCATTCATAAGCTTTTCAACTTCTTCAATCTCGCCTCGAAG
>JAFQNY010000217.1 GCA_017395765.1 bacterium | reverse complement strand
TTGTTTTAATTCTTCAAAATTTATTTCATATACATTTTTTAGATTATAATCCGGTTTTAAAAACATTTTTTACACCCGTCCTGCCATATTTATATTATTACTACAAACTTAGCGTGATTTAGCTTGTTTTAAAATTACAAAAATAACGCTTTTAACTGCAAGCGCAATTTGAGCTTTCTCTTATATCACCTTTTATACCGATTGTTCTTACAAGTGCATAATCATATTCTTTTGGAGCTCTTGCAAATTTAACCCACAAATCATCATTTGTATTTGCAAGTTCTAATTCTTCTCCTTTTAGAGTTTTAATTTCAGTAACTTGGGTTATAAATTTTTCAGATGGTGTTATTATTTCGATATCTTTATTTTTATAGAATTTATTTTTTATTCTGATACGATACCAATCATCTTCCTTACCCCCGATTTCGCATAAGAAATCAGCACCCGCCAAGCCTTTTGAAATATCATAACTATAACCGTCTTTCGGATATCCTTCACCTAAATAGAATCCCGTTGTATAACCTCGATTACCGACTTTCAAAAGTTCTTCAAAATACGGTTGCATATCCGCATCAGGGTTTTCCCAAACTCTATCAATCGCTTCTCTATAAGCTTTTGCCACTGCAGAAACATAATATAAACTCTTGGTTCTTCCCTCTACTTTGAAAGAATCTATTCCGGCTTCCATCATATCTCTGAGATGTTTCACCAAACATAAATCTTTAGTAGAAAGAATATGAGTTCCTCTAGGGTTTTCTTCAATCTCATAATATTGACCCGGACGTGTTTCTTCGACAAGTTTATAACTCCATCTGCAAGGTTGAGAACAGTTACCTGAGTTAGCTTTTCTTTCTCCGTTTGTCATGTAATCGCTTAATAAACATCTTCCTGAGAAAGATACACACTGAGCTCCATGGATAAAACACTCTAATTCCATATCCGGAACTTTATTCTTAATTTCTGCTACATCTTTTATCGGCAATTCTCTTGCTAAAATAGCACGAGTTGCACCCATATCTTGCCAAAATCTAACTGCTTCATAGTTCAAAATATTTGCCTGTGTCGAAACATGTATCTCTGTTTCAGGCATATATTTTTGCGCCATACGCATTATACCAACATCGCTTATAATCAAAGCATCAGGGTTTGAATCCTTGATTCTGTCCATACAGCTTTCTAATAGTTTAATATCATTATTAAAAGCAAAAATATTTAATGTTAAATAAGCCTTTGCGCCCATTTGTCGTGCTGTATCTATCGCTAATTTTAGATTATCCAGAGTTATCAATTCCCCTTTACGCATCGCACGTAAACTGAAATCTACAACTCCTAAATAAACAGCATCAGCACCGTATTTAATCGCATATTTTAATTTTTCAACATTGCCCGCAGGCATTAATAATTCTGGTTTAATCATACAAAAATCTTAGCATGAACATAATTTATTTGATAGAGTAAATAACTTGTATATACTACTGAAACCCTTTGTCTATAAAGTATTAAGGAGTGTAACAAAATTTTAAAATATGAATCAAAAAAGGCAATTTTTCAAAATGAAAATACTTTATATAGATGTAAGTTAAATCAAGGGAAAAACAAAAACAAAAAAAACTGATTGAGATTTATCAAAAAGTTTAAAAAACAAATTTTCTTTTTATACTCTCTCTCTTAATATCCTCGTGTTTATTTAATGTTTGCTAAAATTCTTTAGCAAACTTTTTCTTTGTGCTACGCACGTAATAAACTGCCCGCTACTTTGTCTTAAAACTACCAAATTGAATAAAAACTACAAGACCGCTCGAAAACAAAACTACAGGATTGAATAAAAAAATGGCGATATAATATCGCCATTTTCTTATCTAATCTTTATTCTATTCACCTTGTTCAGTAAATGCTTTAATTAACTGATATGATGTGTCCCAACCGCTTGTACCGGTTGTTTTATACTTAGCTACATTTTTTGCTCTTTTTGTTTTGTTCTTTTCTTGTTCTTTATTGAATTTTGCTAATTTTTTACCGTTTGAATTTCTTTCTTTAACTATCGGATCTGCATATGCTAAAAAGTTTCTATATTCTTGACAATTATATCCTGATTTAACTTTTGATGGATATGTATAAACTAAATAATCATATACATTCATTGCACGTTCAGAATTTGAAGGTATTCCTTTTAGAGTTTCTAATGTGCTACCCGGCATTTTTGTTACTAAAACAACCATAGCTAAAGGATTGTATCCCGCTTGAATCATCAAATCCACACCTGTTATATCAGCTTCTTTATTATCGTTTAATGATGTTTTGTTTTCTAAATATTGGCTATTTGCAGCAGTTGTTATTATATTATCTGAGTTTAAAGAATTTGTTATAGCGTTTTTTGCTAAATCTCTAAGTTTGTTCTTTGCTGTTTTACCGTTTATTATATGTCCTATTTCATTTGAAACTACTGCAGCTGTCTCATTATCGTTTCCCGCATATTTTAAATCGGTACTTGAAATATAGATTATATTAGATGTTGTTGCATTTGAATTATCAGCTACATTCTCAATAACCTCAAATTTAGTATCCGTAGGTAATCCATTCTTTTCTAATAATTTTTTACCTATTGAAGGAACTTTTTTTGCAGCATTATAATCTGCTGCCATTACAGATGTTGTAACCATTCCTAACATTAATAAAGCAAGTAAAATTCTTTTCATAATATAACTCCCTTTTGTTTATACAAGAAAACTCCCGCAGTGGGGAGTTCTTAATATTTGCCGATGGCCGGGGTGTCTTGCTCGTTCGCGTTTAACGGCAATTCCGTGTTTTTGTTTCAGGGTTTTCAACCCTTACAACAAAAAGCACTTCAGCCTCAGCTCACTCGCGCTCGAACCGGCGCCGGTTCTCCCACTGTTCTCTAAATAAAAATAGACACCTAAGTGTCTATTTTTATTTGCCGATGGCCGGGGTCGAACCGGCACGTAGTTGCCTACACCAGATTTTGAGTCTGGCACGTCTACCAATTCCATCACATCGGCATATTTAATTTTCAATTACCAGCTTTTGTTTTTTGTGATGGAATTGGTTGAGTCTTGATTTCTCCGCTGGTTTTTTACCTATTCCCGCACATTTTACCGACCTTAT
>JAFQNY010000216.1 GCA_017395765.1 bacterium | reverse complement strand
CCCTCAAGGGGCGAGGGGGATTGACCGACCGGCAAAATTATCATTTACCCCCGACCTCAAGGGGCGAGGGGGATTGACCAACCGGCAAAAACACATTTACCCCTGACTTCAAGAAACGAGGAGCGTTGACCTACAGCAAAATTATCATTTACCCCTCACCCGAATTTCTAAGCTCCGTTGTCGCTAAGAAATTCTTCCCTCTCCCTCAAGGGGCGAGGGGGATTGACCAACAGGCAAAATTATCATTTACCCCGTAGGTTAGTTCATTAGGATGTTTTTCAAATAATTCATTGCGGTTGTGTTTTCAGTGAGTTCAAGAACGGTTTCATAACTGTTTTTCAGAACAAGATTTTTATCTGGAGTGTTTATAATTTCTTCCAATATGTTTTTAAGATTGTTTTGGCAAACAAACCCGTTTTCGCCGTGTTTAATTATCCCGTCGATGCCTTCATCTTTTTGACAAACAGTAATACAACCGCTAGCCATTGCTTCCAGATACACCATTCCGAATGTTTCATTTTTACTCGGGAGTACAAAAATATCAGATTCTTTCATTAGTTCTATAACTTGGTTGTGAGGTAATTGTCCCGTAAATATCGGTTTGTTCGATAGTTTTTTTAATCTTTTTTCTCCCTTACCCGAGCCGATAATTGTTAGTTTAATATTATCAAATTGCTCGCACGCTCTAATGACTTCATCTATGTTTTTTCGTTTAATAAACTGTGCACAAGTGAGAACTTTTATCTTCTCGTTATTACTCCATTGACGTTGAATTATTAAATCTTCGTTAATCCCTGAGGGTGCAACAAAGGTCTTGTTCAAATATTGCGGATAAAGTGTCAAGAATTTTTGTCGGATTGCATAAGAGCGACAAGCGATTTTTTGAGCATTCTTGTATGCTTTTTTCAACTCTTGTTTAAAATATATTTTATAAATCGGGTTGGTTAAAACTTCTATGTCAGAAGCATGTACAGCCGCAACAAAGTTTACTCCGAGTTTGTTTGCGAAAATTAATCCGCAAGGCATATGTGCTATTACTATATCCGGTGCAAAAAGTGTTTTAATCTTTTTTTTGATATCACCCATAAACGGAAGTATATAGTTAAGATTTTCAATATTTCCATACATTCCGTCTTTGTAATGAGGTTTTTTTCTTAAAAAAGTATTCAATAAAAAATTAGGTTTTATAATCCTGACTTCGTGACCTTGTTTTTCCCAAGTTTTTACAAAAGTTTCTATTGTCTTTGGTGTGTGAATTTCGTCTTTTGATATCGGATATAAATCTGTTATTACAAGTATTCGCATTTTTATATCCCTTCGTTGTATTTGTTTTTTTCAAAGCACAGAATGTTTATGAGCGAAAAAATCATAACAATAACAAGCAATACTACCGCTAAGGCTGATGCATAACCCAAATCAAGGTTCTCAAAAGCTCTTTCGTAGATATAATATACAATTGTTTTTGAAGAGTTGAGCGGTCCGCCCTTTGTCATTACATAGATTTCAGCAAAAACCTTCATCGCCGAAATTGTACTGATAGTGGAAACCAATGCGATAGTAGGCATTATGTGAGGTATGGTTACTGTCAAATGCTTTTGTAAAAAATTTGCGCCGTCAATCTCACAAGCTTCGTATAAATCTTGTGGTACGCTCATCAATGAAGCCAGATAAATCATCATATAATATCCGATACCTTTCCATATTGTGACAAGGGTTACGGATATCAAAGCCCATTTTGTATCAACAAGCCAACCGATAGGTTTAATATTAAACAATGACAGAAAATAGTTTAAAATTCCGCTATTGGCATAAAGCCATTTGAAAGCGATTGCTGCAACTACTATTGAAATAATGACCGGTATGTATAATAAAACCTTATATAAAGTTATTCCTCGTATTTTTTGATTGATTAGAACGGCTAAAAATAACGGAAATATGACCAAAAACGGAACTGCTAAAACTAAATACATAAAAGTGTTAAACATAACTTTGTAAAAAATCGGTTCTTTAAAAAGTTTTACGTAATTTTCTAAACCGTTAAACTCCGGCTCATAAAGGCTTGAAGAATAATCAAAAAAACTTAAGCCTATTGTTTGAAAAAACGGTATGAAAAAAAATACCGCTAACACCGCTGCTGCCGGTAGTATAAACAAATATGGCGTGTATTTTTTATAATATTTCATCTTAAGTTTTATTATATCAGTAAATTTTATAAATTGAATAACAGAATCAAATTATTATTGGTTTTTGAATGATTTTTGTAACAGATTGTAACAAATATGGGCAAAACATTAAAGTTTTATAAAAAAATGCCGATATATAAATTGTAAGAAGAAAAAGGTTGAACTGACCGATACATAAGCTGTAGATAAGAGGTATGTTATGGGACATGACGAACACGAAATGTTAGTTGAATATTCAGAAATGACGGCGTTTAATTTTAATTCTAAGGAGTTTCTTGAAGTAAAAGAGGATTATATCGAATGTAAAAATGTCGCAACCGGTTTTGACGGGTTTATGAAAAATTTTATTGCGAGATTTAAACCGACAGAAGCATTGTAATAGCTGTTAATAGGGGATATGTGTTGATGACAAATAAAAAAGATTATTTAAATAAATGTTTTTCTCCAAATTGGCTTGAAGTTGATTTGGAAGAGGTTCAGCGAATTCAGCAGAAGGAGGGCAATGTAGTTAGTAATGCTGAAACTGAATCCGTCCGCACCGATAAAAGAAAGGAAAGCTTAGAGACAAGAAGACGTAAGGATTTAGATACATTATTAAAAGAACTTGATGAAATCAAGCAAAATATTGAAAGAGTTGCCGAAAAGCAACATAGATTGGCAAATTTAATGAGTTTTTATACCGGTGAATTTGTACAATAAGAATCAGAAAAAAAGGATGACTTCGTGTCATCCTTTTTAGATTAAAATATAAATTCTTGTCTATTTTATAACGTCCAAAAGTCTGTTCCAAACTTCATCAATAGAGCCGTTTGCGTCAATTTTTCTTAGAACGCCTTTTTCTTCGTAGAATTTTATTAACGGTGCAGTTTGTTCAAAATAGGTGTTGAATCTTTCTTGAGCTATTTCTGCATTGTCGTCAGCTCTGGTTTTTAGTTCCACATTGCATTTATCACAAATATTCTCTGTTTTTGAAGGTTTGAATTTTTTGTTATAGATTTCTCCGCAAACAGGGCAAGATTGACGATAAATGATTCTGTCCAAAAGAATTTGGGTATCGATATCAAAGTAAATTGCCTTGAACGAAACCTGATTATCTCCGTCAACTTTAGCGTTGATAATATCAAGTTTTTCAGCTTGTTCCAAGCTTCTTGGATATCCGTCCAACACATAGCCTTTTTTACAGTCTTCGCCGGCTAATTTTTTGCCGATGATTGTTGCTACCAAATCAACAGGAACTAAATGACCTTTATCGATAAAAGATTTTGCAATAATTCCGTCTTCGGTTTCTTTTGCGATTTCTGCTCTTAAAAGTGAACCTGTATCAATATGAGGTAAACCTAAAAATTCAGACAATCTGTTTGTTTGTGTCCCTTTTCCGCAAGCAGGCGGTCCAAGAAAAATAAGTTCTTGTTTCATAATTTATGCTCCTTCTTGACTCTATTATAGAACTAAAAAATTAAATTTCCAATCATATAAAACGAACCGCAGATAATATTCAGTTTATCCGGAGTTAATTTTTGATTTTCGTATTTTTTACACTCAACAGGACAAGATTGAGCTAATTCTTCGTAACTACAAGCGTTTGGGTAATCAAAACCGTTCAAAAAGACTTCATCTTGCGGTTCAAAAAGGATTTCCATCATTTGGGTATAATCTTTTGTTTTTAAGCATCCAAAAACAAATCTGCGTTTTTGGTTCGGGAAATAATAATCTAAATTGGTTTTCAATGCACGAATTCCGTTCGGATTGTGAGCGACATCGATTATTAGATTTTTATCTTGAAAATATTCGAATCTAAGTGGGTTTTTAACTTTTTTAAGCCCTGATTTTATAGTTTGCTCGTCAATATCTTTGAATAAATAATTTATGACCGTTAGTGCTAAGGCCAGATTCTCGGATTGATGTAATCCTTTTAGAGAAAGCGATTCTAAGATGTCTTGAGGAACAAAAGGTGATGTAAGCACAAACATTGAGTCAAGTTCGTCAGCTCTGTCTCGGATTTCTTCATATCCCATCGAGGTTATAACAGGACAGTTTTTTTTGATAATTCCCGCTTTTTCATAAGCTATTTCATCTCTGGTTTTGCCCAAGCGGTCCGTATGATCCAAATCTATCTGAGTAATTACTGAGCAAAGATTTTCTTTTATTACGTTAGTCGCATCAAATCTTCCTCCAAGCCCTGTTTCTAAGATTACGATATCAACATTGCGAGATTCAAAATATAAAAACATCATTGCCGTAAGAATTTCAAATTCAGTGAGATGGATTTCAGTGTTTTTGACTTTTTCAAACAATGAAGCAAAATCTTCTTTAGAAATATCTGCTCCGTTTATTTTAATCCGCTCGGTATAATCGTATATGTGCGGACTTGTATATAAACCGGTTTTGTAGCCAGCTTCTTGAAGAATACTCGCCAAAATCGAACAAGTAGAGCCTTTTCCGTTTGTTCCCGCAACATGAATATATTTCAATTTATCCTGAGGATTTCCTAATTTTTCCAAGGCACTAGAAATTCTATCCAAAGATAAATCAATTTGAAACATTTTCGGTGAAGTTAATTCTTGTATTGCGTCTGTGTAATTCATAAAAATATTTTATAATAAATTTTTGTAGAAAGCTAACAACACCTCACCTTGTTGTATGATTGCGAAAAAAATCTGCTTAGGGTATCTTTGTATTATAAGAGTTTAACAAAGAGGGATATTATGGCGGTTATAGAAAAAATTAATGAGATTAATGATGTTATAAAGGAAATTTTTGAGTTCATACAAGCTAATGAACTTGTTAAATCAGATTTTGAAGAGTATATAGCCACTATAGGTGCAAGAAATATTTCTCTTAATCAAATGGAAAAGATTTTCCTTCCTTACATATTCGAACGTAATATTGAAGGTAAATCTATTCTGAAAATGTTCCGTGAAGAGGCTAAAAATAAAGAATTAGTAGATTCTTTAATAAATGCTCAGTCTTCTGTTTTTGAAATTAAAAAGATTCTAAAAAACGGTTTTGAATTATTAAATT
>JAFQNY010000215.1 GCA_017395765.1 bacterium | reverse complement strand
GACAATGACGAAATCGGTGGTGATTACGAACTTGTTCAACAAGCACTTGATGTTATTATAAGCAAAAAGTATGGTTATCAGAATATAAACAATTATCTTGATGAACGTGCAGATTATTTTGAAAGAGCAATTGACGAAGCAGATAGACAATACAAAGTTCTTTTGAGAAGTTTCAGAAAAGAAAACAGAAACGTTGCTTTATCTGCAATTTATGAATGGATTGATGAATTAGAACCGGAAATCAAAGAAGACTACGAAAACAGATTTATTTTTGATTCCGGAATTATTGAAAGAAACGAACACGTTGATAAGTTCGACAAGGCCAAACGTCAGATTCTTTCAAAAGCACTTGAAATGAGTAATAAATATTCAATCACTTCTGATGAAAAATACAAAGAGTTAGTAAAAGAAGTTATGAGAAATCTTGACTTCTTACAGCCTGCTGACAAAGCAAAATTGACAGCAAACATTCTTGACGTTCCTTCTGTTGAATTTTTAATGTCTTCTATTGACAACATATTAGATATTGCAAAAACAATGGAAGATGTGAATTATAGAAGAAATCTTGAAAGAGAAATTCACAAAGAATTACAGAAAACAAAGAACATCAAAAAGAACGGCAGAAGTGTTGGTCGTTATGATTACAAGACAAATAAAATCTTTGAAGAATTAAGAGAACTTGACAGGCTATCACCGGAACAAGCAAACGAATTAAGGCTTGAAATGGGCAGATTCGCAACAGCAGAAGACAACGGTCTATCCTTCAAAGATAAACTTATCAATAAATTCTTGTCATATAAATCAGCAGGCAGAACGTTTGCTGATACTGACCTTATGAAAGAATTATATGATGAGATTCTAAAAATTAAACTTGTTGGTAAAAGTGCAAAATCTGAACTTGACCTTCAAGAAAAACTTGATGAATCAAAAGATATTAACGAACTTATTGAAATAGTTCAGAAGAAAAAAGATGCAGGACATATTGTCAAAAACTACATTGACAAAGTTGCAAACCTTGAATCAACTCTTAATGCTATTTTCAACAAGGACATCAAAGAAAGATACGGTGCAGAAATTCTTTATGCAGAAACACAAGCACAAGCGTTTCAACATCAAGAAAAACAAAAGTTTGAATCAGAAGTTGCAAAGATTTATAACTTGCCTTCTTGGTGTTGGGATAAAAAGATTCTTGAATATTTAGGCGAAAAACACGTTTATCAAGAATTAAGAAGAAAATATGATACTAACGGCGACTTGTTGAAAGTTAGAACAATTGACAGAACGCTTACCAAAATGGACATCATACAGGCTTACATATGGTCAAAGAATGAAGTTTTAGAAAAGCGTTTAAAGAATCAGTTCGGCGAAGATACACTTGAAGCAATGTTTGATGAACTATCACTTGAAGACGTGAAGTTTGCAGAACTTATGATGAGAACAGCACAATCGTTCTATCCACTTGTAAATAAAGCGTTCATTAACAAGTATGGTTTAGACTTACCGAAGGTTTCTTGTTACTTCCCTTCAACGCCTGAACGTGGTTCAGAAGTTGATTTATACAATGATTATTCTTCAAAGTCTATGAATAACAGCTTCACAAAAGCACGTGCAATGTCTGAAACACAAGCAATGGATTTTCACAATCCTGTTGCTACTCTATACAATCACATTGAAGGCGTTTCAAAATTTGTCTTTATGTCTGACAGTTTAGACAAGGCCAATTTGAGATTCAGAGATTTAGACCTTAAACGCGTTATTATCAACAAGTATGGCGAAGATTCTTACAGAACTCTTGAACAAGCGTTGATGAATGTAACATACAAAAAAGAAGCACCGGTATTCAACGGAATGAATAAAATTATTGACAATATGGTTGGCAATTGGATTCAAGCAAACGTTGCCGTTAAACCTATTGTCGGATTAAAACAGCTTCTTTCTGCAAACAACTATGCTGTTGATATGCCATATATGACTTGGCAGGCAGGGTTCTTGAAAGCGTTAGCGAATCCAAAAGAAACAATTGACTATATGATGAATATTCCATACATCAAAGCAAGGTTTCAAGGCAACTTTTCAAATGAGTTCTTAAAACAAACAATTGAAAACAGTGCGTTCGCTATGTCTAAAAAACTGAAAGATGCTTGCACGTTGTTCATCAAAATTGGTGATATTGGTGCAATTATGTTCGGTGGTAAACCTTACATTGAATATTTGATAAAAGAAAAAGGAATGTCAGAAGAACAAGCTATAAAGCAGTTTATTCTTTCAACAAACCGTTCGCAACAATCAAGTGCAGTTTCTTCTTTATCAAACTTTCAAGTAAATATGACACGAAATCCTATGGGAAAATTATTTATTGCCTTCAAGAACTCACCTCAACAATATATCAGAATGTGTGGTGATGCGATTGTTTCAGTTGCAAATGGTGATATGAGCAAAAAACAATGTGCAAAAATGTTATTCCAATATGGCTACTTACAGCCGTTCTTTTATGCAGTCGCAACTTCCGGTTCTTTATTAAGATTCCTATTTACCGGTGATGATGACGACTTATTAAAAGATGCTTCTGTAAGCGTGTTCAACTTGGGTTCTGATGCGTTGCCAATCATAGGCGACATTTACAAATATGCACTTAACAGAATGATGTATAAAGAAAAGTTCCTTCCACAAACAACGCCACTCTTGGGAGATATTCAAAGCGAAATTAACAAAATGTCAAAAGAAGATGCTGACCTTGCAGACTATCTTGAAGCAATAGGTTATATGACTTTACACGTTGGACTTGGTTATAACTCAAAAGCATTTACAAGTATTGGTCAAGGTGTTGGCGATATTTTCAACGGCGATATTGCAAAAGGCTCAATGAAGGTTCTTGGTTATACAGACAAGAGAGCCAAAAATATTACAGAAAAATAATAAAGGAGTAAACGAAAATGGCAAACGAAGTAGATTACAACCCTTGTCAATACAAGGGCAACGGCGTAACTCGTAACTTTTCTTTTAATTGGAAAGTTATTGAAGTTGAAGAACTTATTGTTTCACTTGAACTTGTTTCAACCGGTGATGAAACAATTCTCACACGTGGTTCTGATTATACAGCACAAGTGAACGCTATCGGTGGAAATGTAACTTTAACAACAGCACCTTCCGAAGATTATTTTATAAACATAAGAAGACAAACTTCAAACTATCAATCAAAAGGTTATTCGACTTCTTCCGGATTTCAAGGTTCAGAAATTGAAAAATCTTTTGACAAAGTTTCTTGCTGTCTTCAAGATATGCAACACGGTATTGATACATTCAAAGAAGAATACACAGCAGAAACAGACGAAAAGATTGAAAACTTTGAAGATGAAATCAATTCTAAATTAACACAGGTAAACACGGCCGTTGAACAATTAAACAGACTTGATGAAGTTCTTGTTGCTTGTGAAGGCTATGCCGTAACTTCCGAAGAACAATCAATCATTGCACAAAATCAAGCTGTTCTTTCAGAAGAATTTGCACAATCAGCAGAACAAACGCTTGCACAAATTCAGAATGAACACACAGTTGCAACAGCAGATATTGAAGCAACAAAACAGCAAGCAATTCTTCAAGTTCAATCAACCGGTATTTATATGCAAGGCGATAGGCTTTTTTATATTGATTCAAAAGGCGTGAAACACGAATTTAGAAACGATTATGGTGGTATTGCACCAATGGCCGTAAAACACAAAGAAGTCAAAAAGATTGATAACGGCTTTGCTTTAACTTGGACAGACCCTGACGACAGCGTTTATCAGAACAACGTTTATTGCACGTGGAAAGAAACAACTATTGTTCGTAAACTTGGAAGTTATCCGGAATCAGTTTATGACGGTGAAGTTGTTTTAACTTGCAATGAAAGAAATAAATATTCAATCAACGCATATATTGATGAAGTGGACACTACAAAAAATTATAAATATCGTGCGTTCCCTTGTTCTATTAACAACGTTTACAGCCTTGAAGAAGGTAATAAGTTCGGCCAGTGGATTTATTCTTTAACAAGAATTATGAAAGAATCTGTTCCTTCTGAAAAGATTGTTTATCGTGGAACTAACGCTGTTTACAATCCTGCTTATATGGATTATTCATCAGACACTTTCAATTATGGTGATTGGAAAAATGCACCATTCTTATTAAAAGACAGACTTGCACCTTGTGTTGTTGGCTTTGACGGTGAATTAAAATATTTCTTAAATCCGGACAACTATTTAGAAAAAGAAGACGGAACAGCTTCTGATGTAAAAGACACAGCACAAGAAATAAATTGCTTTATGCGAATAAAACTTTTATACAGAAGAAAAAGAACTAACGCAGAAGGCAACACAGAAATTGATATTTCAAACGAAAAAGTCAATGATGAATACAAACCTTATGGTTCATTCATTAAACCGGACAACACGTTAAGAGAATATATCTATTTACCAATTTACAGAGGTTCTCTCGTATCTGATAAGATGCGTTCAATGAGTGGTAATCTAACGCCAATTTCAAGCAAAACAGCAGATGCAGAAAGAACATATTGTAAGAACGTTGGAACAGGCCACGATATGATTACACACGCAGACCGTGAACTTATCGAAGACTTAACAATGCTTATGTTTAAAACAACTGACCTACAATCAGCGTTAGGTAAAGGAAAATCAAACGGTGGTTCTGACGTTGGTGCTTGTTTGAAATCCGGAACAATGGACACAAGAGGTTTATTCTATGGTTCAACTTCTGATGCTGTCGGCATTAAGTTGTTCGGTATGGAAAACAGATATGCTTCACAATGGGAACGTGTTCTTGGTGAAGTTCTTGTGAACGGCGTAAGAAAAGTTAAGTTAGGGCAAGGAACGTTGGACGGTTCAACAGTTGCAGATTTCAACTTTACCGGCGAAGGATATATCACACTTTCTGAACTTCCTACTATTTCCGGAACTTCCGGTGGATATATTTCAGAAGAAAGAACAGTAAACGATATAGGAACTTTCCCTATTGTCGTTAGTGGTTCTTCCTCAACCTATGAGTGCGACGGTATGTGGTTTAATAACTCCGGAACTATGGTTGCTCTTCGTGGTGGTGCTTCGAACGGCGGTGCTATCTGTGGTTTGTTCTGCTCGGGCTTGAGCGACCCTGCTTCGCTCGCGCGCTGGAATATCGGCTCGTCCGTTTCTTACAAACCTCTGTAAGAGGGGGTGTAATGGGGGAAACTTCCCCCTTTTAAAAATTTTAGGGATAAATTTGTCGCTGGTTGCTATTCGTGGTGGTAATTCGAACAACGGTGCTATCTGTGGTTTGTTCTGCTCGAACTTGAACAACCCTGCTTCGAACGCGAACTGGAATATCGGCTCGTCCATTTCTTAAATGAAAGTCTTATTTCTAATGGCAGATTTATTCCTCACCACTTGGTGAAAATAAACCGAACAAGAGGCACAGTTTAGTAGCGAAAGTTTTTGAACTTTGGGTGAAAGACCGTGAGGTATTTAAGAAACTATGAAAACAAATAAAGAACCTCTTTTTGAAAAATTGATAAGTATTGATAACCTTGAAAAAGCTGTTATAAATTCGGCAAAGAAAAAGACAGATAGAGCAAGGGTAAGAAACGCATTGAAGAACAAAGACCGGATTGTTCAACGTTTGAGATACTTAATCATCAATAAAAAATTAAGATTGCCGGTTCACGAAGGAGTTGATATAAATGACGGAATCTCACAAAAAAGAAGAATAATCGTAAAGCCATATTACGTTTATGAATTGATTTTTCAGTGGGCGATTGTTCAAGTTCTTAAACCAATAATGATGAAGGGAATGTATAAGTGGAGTTGTGGAAGCATAACCGGACGTGGTGCGTTATATGGTAAAAGATACCTTGAACGATACATAAAACAGAATCCGAAGAAAATCAAATATGGTGCAGAAGCTGACATTTACCATTTCTTTGAATCAGTTGATATTGAAATCTTAAAAGGAATGTTTAAGAAAAAGATTCGCGATAAGAATATGTTATGGGCAATTAACTTGGTTCTTGATTGCAATAAGATTATTTATCACGGTGAAGAAATAGATATTGGTTTGCCGATTGGTTTTTATACTTCGCAATGGTTTGCGAACTTCTATCTTGAAGGCCTTGATCATTATATAAAAGAACAATTGCATATGAAATGTTATTTGCGTTATG
>JAFQNY010000214.1 GCA_017395765.1 bacterium | reverse complement strand
GGGCATAAATCCGATAAAAATTTACTCCTTTTTCAATCGTCTTACCAACTTGTAGTTTGAACTACATGCTCCTTTACTTACCCCTTTACTTCTCCATTTATTTCTTTTAACTTTTTCTGCGTCCACTTAATGTAAACAAGTTTTAATTTAACTTTACGCTTAGAAACTCTTGTAATATAATAGACGTAAGAATATAATAGAAAGAGTGAGAAAGTATGAAAAAACAAAAAATTGCAGTTATCGGATTTGGGATGTGGGGAAGAAACATTGTTCGAAACTTTTATAATTTAAATGTTTTGGATATAGTTTGTGATTTGGATGATGAATCATTAATTAAAATTCAAGAACAATTCCCTGGAGTTAAAGTAACAAAAGATTTTAACGATATTATAAAAGACGAAACCATAACAGGTGTAGCAGTTGTAACACCTAGTCACACACATTTTAAAATAGTTAAAGCTATGCTTGAAGCAGGAAAAAATGTTTATGTTGAAAAACCTATTTCAACAGTTGCAGAAGAAGCCAAGGTTTTAACTGAACTTGCAGAAGAAAAAGGACTTGTTTTAATGGTAGGACACTTGTTGTTATACCATCCTGCAGTTAACCGTTTAAAAATGCTTATCGAAGAAGGTGTATTAGGCGAACTTGTTTATGCACAAAGCGACAGATTAAATGTTAATTATCATAAAAACGACCGTAGCGTTATGTGGGATTTAGCTCCGCATGATGTTTCAATGATAGCTTATGCAACAGGAAAAGAACCTGTAAGAGTCATTTCTGCGGTGGGATGTTCTTCTGACAGAAATGAAATTATGGACATTACGCATTTAACAATAGAGTTTGAAGGCGGAATGATAGGTCAAATTTCAGACAGTTGGATTACTCCTCAAAAACACGTTACATTACTTGTCAGAGGTACAAAAGCTACTGCGATATTTGATGACACACTCCCTGAAAACAAATTAAAAGTATATGACAACTTTATACCGGCAAATACACAAGATTATCCGCTTGATTATCTTGAAATAGAACCGTTAAAACTTGAATGTCAACACTTCATCAGCTGTTGTGCATCCGGACAAAAAGCTCGTTCAGACGGAGAAAACGGTTATGCCGTTACAAAAATCTTGGAAGAGGCTGAAAAAATAATGCTTGGGTCAAAACTTGAACAGCTTAATCAAAAAGACTTTGCACTTTCAAGAATGAAAGGATAGGGATAAATGTAGTTTTGTTCCAAAGGAGCACTTGGAGCGATGGAAATAGGTCAGTAGTAAAACGGGATGTGCTCCGCCCAAAGGTTGTAATCCTACCGGCTCAAATCAGCTAGTAGTCCGTTCCAAAGGAGCACTTGGAATGATGAAAATAGGTCAGTAGTAAAACGGGATGTGCTCCGCCCAAAGGTTGTAATCCTACCGGCTCAAATCAGCTAGTAGTCCGTTCCAAAGGAGCACTTGGAATGATGAAAATAGGTCAGTAGCAAAAAGGGATGTGCTCCGCCCAAAGGTTGTAAAAAATGGCAAATTTTATTTCAATATTCAGAATTTTTGTAATGTTTATTGCGGCATACTTGATATATGCTTGCGAGGGAAACAGTATTGCTTATTTATGGGCATTAGCACTAACAATAATAGCGTTTGCTCTTGACGGAGTAGATGGATACGTTGCACGAAAACTACATGAAGAGTCTAAATTCGGAGCTTTGTTAGATATTATGGGCGACCGAATTGTAGAAAACACTTATTGGATTCTTTTTGCAGTTATGGGATGGATAAGCATATTATTCCCATTAATTGCTTTAACGAGAGGTTTTATCACTGATACAATAAGAAGCGCAGCTATGGAACAAGGGTTAACCCCGTTTGGTATGCAAGTTAATCCGATTTGCAAATTCATAACAGGTTCAAGATTTATGAGAATCAGTTATGCAGTAGCAAAAGTTGTGGCATTTGTTCTTATTGTAGCGGCAAAAACTCCGGTTTGTCCGCATTCAGATATTATATGGACAATTGGATACTGGTCAGCAATTTTTGCAATCGTATTCTGCGTTGTCAGAGGACTTCCGGTAGTTATTGAAGCTAAATATTTATTTGAGAAAAAATAATTATGGCAAAAATAAATATTGTTTTATACGAACCGGAAATTCCGCAAAACACAGGAAATATTGCGAGATTATGCGCTTGTACGGGAGCGTCTCTTTATTTGGTTGGGAAACTGGGCTTTGCACTGACTGATAAATACACAAAACGAGCTGGGCTAGACTATTGGGATAGTGTTGACTTACATAAAATTAACTCAATGGAAGAATTGTTTAACAGATTTCCTGATGGTAAGTTTTATTATCTGACAACAAAAACTACTCGAAAATATACTGAGATAAATTTTGAAGACGGGGATTTCATTGTTTTCGGCCCTGAATCAAGAGGGCTTCCCGCAGAATACGTAACTGCTGACACCGCTTTAACAATTCCAATGAAAGAAGGACAACGAAGCCTTAATTTATCAAACTCTGTAGCTATTGTTGCTTATGAAATGATTAGACAATTAGGTCTGTAAATATGCAAGAATATAAAATGCCATACCGAGAACAGAATTCTAACAAAGGGACTTTTGGAAAAGTATTGAATTTTTGCGGTTCAGGCAATTATATTGGAGCAGCTTATCTTGCATCAAAAAGCTCATTAAAAGTTGGAGCCGGTTATTCAGCATTAGCCACAGAGCAGAGAATTATTGATTCAATTTCAGGAACATTGCCGGAAGTAGTTTATTTATCCCCAAGACAGGGTTTGAATCAAATAAACGATTTTACAACAGTTCTATTGGGTTGCGGAATCGGAACAAGCAGAAAATCTTATAGATTAGTCAATACAGTTATTGACAAGACTCCAGCGCAAACCCCTATGGTTATTGATGCAGACGGGCTTAATTTACTTGCAAAGATGAATAAACCATTAAAAAAAGAGAACTTGATTATTACACCTCATCCAATAGAAGCAGCTCGACTTTTAAAGGTTTCGGCGCAAGATGTACTAACGGATTTAGAAACCGCTGCTAAAACTTTATCTGAAAAATACGGTTGTATTACGGTTTTAAAAAGCCACAACACTGTTATTTGCAGCAAGACACAGACCTTTATTAATAAACACGGAAACTCGGCACTTGCAAAAGCCGGAAGCGGAGATGTGTTGGCCGGTATTATTGCAGGACTATTAGCACAAAAAATGCAACCATATGAAGCTGCGGTCCTTGGAACATATTTACACTCAAGAGCGGGAGAAATCGCATCAGAAGACTTAAGTGAATATTCAGTCTTAGCAAATGATTTGATAAACTATTTACCAAAAGCAATTAAAGAAGTATTATAACAAGTATCGGGAATATGATTAATTTATTTATCGGAGTATTAATAAGAATTTTTTCAAACTCATACCTTAATGTTTTTCAAAAAATATTAACAAACAAGGGCGAACATTCTTCTATAATCAATTTTTACACATATTTAGGTTTAAGCATAATCGGATTGATAATCTGTCCGAATCCTATTTTTAACATAGAAATCCTTCCGCAAATTATTACAATGGGTTCATTAGGAGCTCTGGGGAATTATTTTATAATAAAAGCTTTATCCTGCGGAGAGTTATCATCTCTTGCTCCGATTAATTCTTACAAACCTATTGTAGCACTCATAATCGGAATATTCTTATTAAACGAATATCCTGGAATACAAGAACTTATCGGAATAATTTTAATTCTTATAGGCACATTCCTACTCGCCCAAGCTAAAATATTTTTTACAAAAGCAACTCTATACAGAATTATAGCTCTCTTATTTTTAGGAACAGAGGCGATTTTTATAAAAAAAGTTATCTTATTAACAAATATAAATACAGCGTTTTTGTTTTGGGTTTTAACAGGATTTTTATTTACGGTAATTTTTGCCTTGTTTTCAAAGCATTCTTTCAAAATATCAAAAGAAAATATAAAATATCAAATCGGATTAATCTTTTTAGTAACATTGATGCAATATTCAACAAATTATGTTTTTGCAAAAATGAACGTCGCTTACGCACTCGCCCTGTTTCAACTTTCCAGTATAGTAAGTTTATTTTTAGGCGCAAATATATTTAAAGAAAGAGGGATTATAAACAAACTTATCGCAACAATTATTATGCTAATCGGCGCTTGTTTCATTATCCTCAACTAAAGGCATTTCATCCAAAATAAATTTACCTAATCTTCCGTCTCTAAAATCTTTTAAAACATATTTAGCAGTTCTTTCAGTATCAAGAGAATCTGCTTTCAAAACCCAATTTCGACTTTTTGCGATTGAATCCAGAGTTAATTCTTCAACTTTATAATACTCTTGTACATGTGCCAAATATTGCGGATTATTACTCAACAAGTCCAATAAGGCTTGAGCTACGGGTTCCGGCGAATACGCATTTTCAGAAACAGAACTTACAAAAGCTAATTTGACAGCCTGTAATTGATCATCCTGTTTTGTAGGGATAATCCCCGGGGTATCTAAAAGCTCTAATTTCGGATTTATTCTAACCCATTGTTGTTGTCTTGTTACCCCCGCTTTAGCCCCAATCTTTGTTTTAGAAGACTTTGTTAATTTATTTATAACACTTGATTTTCCGACATTTGGCATCCCAACAACCATTGCTCTGGCAGGACGTCTTAATAAGCCTTTAGCCATTAATGCTTGAATTTTTGGCTCAGCTAAATCAACTGCAGATTTTACCACCAGAGCCAAATCTTTAGCACCTTTTGCATCAGTAACAATCACCGGACAAGAGGTTGTTTCTTTTAAGTATTTAACCCAAGATTTTAATAAATCCTTGTCCACTAAATCAGCTTTATTCAACAAAAGAAGCCTTGGTTTTTCTCCCAAGAGCTTCTTTATGTTTGTATAACTACTACTTAAAGGGATTCGGGCATCACGAACTTCAATCACAACATCAACTAAATTTAATTTTTCTTTCAGCTGACGCTCAGCTTTCGCGATATGACCTGGGTACCAGTGAATATGTAAATCTTTGCTCATTTTAATTCACCCTTAACCCTTTTATTAGGTCAAGTAGCAGGAATATAATTTCCTAACTACACTTTCCCTTATCTTTTTTCAATTTTTTCCTTAATACGAGTTGCTTTACCTGAACGTTCTCTTAAGTAGTATAATTTCGCACGTCTTACATCACCTTTTCTAAGAACTTGGATTTTTTCAATACGTGGAGAATATACCAAGAATACACGTTCAACACCAACACCTTGGAAAACTTTTCTAACTGTAATAGTTTTGTTAATTCCGGAGCCGTGTTCAGCTATGATAGCACCTTCGTATGCTTGGATTCTTTCTTTGTTACCTTCAACGATTTTACAAAATACTTTAACTGTATCACCGGGATTCATTTCCGGTAATTCTCTTGTTGTGTATTCAGATTCTAAATTTTTAATAATAGGATTCATTTTTGCTATTCCTTATATTTTGACTATTGTATACATATAAAACAATGATAAATAAAACAAAATCTGTTTGCAAGTAAATTTGTAAATTTTTTCACTAATTGTAAAGATTCGTTTACTTATGTAACATTTTTGTGTAGAATTAGCAAAAGAAAATATTTACACACATTAAGTCATATAAATAGCAAAAGGGAATGTTCATATGGTACAACCTGTTTCAGGGAATGGTTTATCAAATTTTATAACAAAAATGACCAAAGTTGACGCAATGGGTCCTATCGTGGCATTAGAAGCAACCGTTACGATAGGAAGAACAATTCAAGCGTACAAACGTGGCGGATTTGACGAAGCCAGAGAACGTGCTATTGAAGAAACTACCGGAGCTGTAGTTTGGCTGTGGGGAGTTAAAGGTTTAAATTATTTGGGAGATAAGCTTCTTGGTAAAATCTTGGGTGCTAACGGCGGTAATTTTGACGTAGGCGAAGACATACTAAGAACTCCGTTTAAAAACTTTATGCAACAATGCGAAAAAACTAAATTTACGGCAAAACAAGTTGCTTGGATGAAAGCTGGAAAAGTCTTGGCAAGTGTTGTTCTTGCGGATGTTTTTATCGGACTCTGCATGCCTAAAATAAATCAAAGCTTAACCAGAAAATTAATAAACAAGAAAAAAGCTAGTCAAGCTGAGCAACAAGAAACTAAAAAAGTTCAAAATACAAACCCTGAAGTTACAAAAAACAATTCTAATCCATCATTTAAAGGCGGACTTTCTGCAATAAATGTCTTTACTAATGCGATTGAAAAAACTAATACAGGTAAATTATTATCAACGGATGCAGGTTTAGTCAGCGGAAGAATGTATAGTGCAAGAAACAATGACGAGCGCATAGAAATCGGTATCAGAGATATTGGTTCAATATACTTCTATATGTGGGCTCAAGGTCATATCAGAGAATTCCTAAACTATCTGCAAACAGGTGATTTCAGCAGACTTAACCCTGAAACGGCACAAGAACTTAATGAACACTTACAAAAAGTATTAAAAGATTATAATAATGAAATGAGCGTGGAAGATTTCAGAAAAGCTATCTTAGGTAAAAACGTAAAAGAAATAAAATTACCTGAAGGTATCAAATTTGAAACTGCGGAACCGTCTAAAATCTCGAAGTTCTTTAGCCGATTCTTTAAGAATACAAAAGAACCGCTACAAGTAGCTAAAGTTGAAGAAATCAGAGCTTTAGGCTTACCTGAAAACATAATGGCAAGAATTGAAGAAATGTCAAAATTGCAACCTCTAAGACAAGGTGAAGCGGTTATTACAAAAGCCCAAATCATAGACGCAATGAATGAATGTGCAATAAATGATTTTAAATTCCTAGACTCCGTGTTCAGTAACTTTACAGGCAAAAAAATCAATAAAAAGACTCAAGAAGTTATTGAAGGAGCGTCTAAAAATGAATTCAGATACGTTTCTGAAGATTCATTACGCAAACTAAAAGCTGAAATGGAATCTTACGTTGAACAACTATGTAAAAAAGCTAAAGACGGAAAAGTTACGCAAGAAGTCTTGGAAAAAGCTAAAAAGAACAATTTAATATACAGCGGATTAAATTTTGCAACAGGTTTTGTAATCGCAGCAGCATTCTTATCAACACTCATTCCAAAATTCCAATACTGGGTAACAAAGAAAAGAACAGGTAATGACGGATTCCCGGGGTTACAAAACGACGGACAAAGAGAAAAAATCGTACTACACAAATAAAAAAGAACTTCTCCCTTTTGAGGAGAAGTTCTTTTTTTTTAAGATTATTTCAATTGGTTGTAAAATTCTTTGAATTTGTTTGCAATAGCTTGTTTTTGAATGCTTATTGCAAAAGTGTTTGAGGTCAAAATACCCAAAACAGGAGAGAATTCAATCAATACAACACCTGATGCTACATCCATCGTTGAAGCAGTATTTTCTGCTGTTGATTTTAGTTCATCCGCAGAATCACCTAATAAATGGTTATTCGTAAATATTTTCTTATAAGTCAAAGACTCAGTACATGTAACACCTTGTGCATTAGTATAATCGAAAGAAATATTATACTCTTCAGTTTCACCTTCTTTATCACAATAGTTACTGCCGTCATTTACCTGAGCCAATAATGCAGAGTAATAATCTTTAGTTAATTGAGCAGCTTTTGATACTAATTCAGAGTTGTAAGTTTCTCCGACTAATAAACCAGCTAACTCATCAATATAAGTATTTACCATACTTTTTGCAGAGGTTACTGTACCAGTAAGTGAATCGCCAGTAGCATCTTTTTTGTTATAAGTACTTACCAAAGCTCCACTTACATTATTGAACACATCACTATCTGAAACATCCATAGCAACATGAACTGTAACCGACTTAGTAATCACTCTGCCATTTATTGATACATTCACTGTTAAATTAATATTTTCTTCTTTTGCATTGGTTGTATCAATTGTTACATGACCTGTAGTTGCGTTAATACTGATTTTTGAACCATATGCAGAAGTTGTAGGCTCGCAACTATAACTTGGAGTACCGGATACATTTAATTTTTTACCGTTTTCATCAAGATACTCTGAAACAGACGCATCAATATATGTTGTTTTACCAAGTTGTACAGTTGTATCTACAAATCCAGGCATTTTGCAATCAACAATTCTTGCATTTTCTTTTTCTGTTTTTTCAATTTCTGCAGCTAATTGCGCTAATTCTTCGATTTTAGATTTAATATCACCTCTTCTTGCACCGTTGATATAAGCTTCATAGCCATCAGCACCAAATACTTCAGCTATCGCATCAGAATAAGCATTACCTTTTTTAGATAAAGTATCACAATAGATTAAACCTGCATTTCTGTGTGCGTCTAATGATTCAGCATCGTCTGTGATATTATCAGCTGCATTATACATATTATGATAGATATCACCTAATTCTGAAACTGTTAATTCGTCAGCAAAACCTGCAACTATTTCGTTTACTAATTTTGCTAATTCGTTCATTACATAATTTTCAAGACTGCTTTCTGCTAATTCACCGTTTAAGACCTTAGCAATTGAATCTGAAACAACGGTTTTTAGCTGAGGAATATCTCTTTTATTTTCTAAAATGTAATCAGCAATTCTTTTTCCGAATTGAGTTTCTAATTGTTTATAGAAACTGCTTTTTTCATCAAAATTTATGTATTTATCATAAATTTCTTTCATTTTATCCAAATCTTGTTTGTAAGTTGAAGTTTTGAATTCGTTCGCTAAAACTTCAGGAGCAGCATTCAATTCTTGGAATGTCTTTCCGCTATTAACTTTTGAGTTAATAAAGTTTTCAATAGCAACATTCAATAAGTCTTCGTATCCTGCATATTCTGCAGCCAAATCTTTTAACGCATTTTTAATATTTTGAGTTAAAACAGCTTTTTGCAAATCATTCAAACCGTTTTCTTGGTAACCTAAAGACTCTAATAATTCAGGGTTCGCAGTTGTACCCAAACCTGCAGTTGCAAAATATGCATCTACAATAGCTTTAACATCTTTTTTGATTTGTTCAGGTGTAGCATCAGGTCCTAAGCTATTGATATAATTTTGCAATAAAGCGTTTAATGTTGCATCTTCTGTTAAGTCATAAGGATAACCTTTTAAAACACCTAACATAGTGTTTTGATATTCAACTGCACACCAAATTGCAGTTTCTTCTTGAGCAATTGCAGGATAAGCTGCTGCTAACACAGCATTTAAATCCCCCGGTTTACCTGCATTAACCCAATTATTTAAAACTTCGGTTAATCTTTCAGTTACTGCCGCTTTCCATTGTTTAGCAGTAGTTGTTAAAGGAGGACATGGAGCTTTTACTTTTTCACTGATGAAAACATTAAAATCTCTATAAATGCCTAATTCTTCATTAATAGCTTCAACTTCTTTTGCGTTCAATGCCATATCATCATTTAAAGTAGTACCCGCACTTGTTTTAATTTTGCCGGATACAATATTATCAATTTCAGCCCAGAATTGGTTGATAATATCACGTTTTTCAATTTCTTGACTAACGCCACTCCAATCCCATTCAGCTTCCATAAAGTTTCTGAATTCTGCTTTAATTACGACACCATCATTCTTTTTACCGTAATTTCTATCAATATATTTATCCCAACCTTGACCACCAGTGGATTTGGTAGCTAAGAACTGATAGAATTTTTTTGTGTTTAAATCATCTGTCATCACGGTACTCCTTTTTCCTTTTCCCTAAATTGTTTCTTTAATATATATATCGGCATTTTTTTTCAAAACTTTAATTTATTTAGAAAAATTGTTACAAAACTTAACATTTTTCAAAATTCTATCTAATACATATAGAGGATTTGTTTATTAAAATTTTAAAGAATAAATCGACTTGGTCGAATAGTAATATATAGATTTATACACAGACATTTATATCGGAGAATATAATGACACAATCAATAATTACCCCAATAATGCCCCAATATAGTGATGCATCAAAAATTCTTGAAGAAGCCAGAAGGGCTCATGAAAGATATTTAATCAAGCAATTAGATTCAGACTTAGAAAAAGCTATTGAATCCTATATTGACGTTATTAAAATAAATCCGTCATTATCTGAATCCTATTATAGGCTGGCAAGTTTGCTATTGCTAAAAGGTCAAATTTCTGTTGAAGGAGCTTTAGAGCAGTGCAAAACAGCTATCAGCCTTGAACCAAACAATCCTAATGCGCATATTTATACAGGATATTTTCAATGCCTATGTGGCAACATGGAAGAAGCAGAAAAGGAATTCGCTCTTGCCATATCAGGGTCCGGCAAAAATTCAGCACGTCCGAGACTATTTTTATCTAAAGTTTTGTTAAATAGAATTCAGGGAAAAAGTTCGTCAGTCAAGGATGTAATGAAATTTTTGTATTATTTCTTGTCGGGTAGCATGATGATCATGTGGGACTGTCCGTCTTTGAAAATGTTTTACAAGTTTTTAGCTAATGATTTTTCTGTATTTTCATACAGAACTTTAGGTGAAACTTTTGAAAAGATGAAATTATTCCCATCTGCATTAGACGCTTACTCCAAAGGATTGGAAAAAACCGCTCAAGGTAACCTCTTTTACCAAAAGATGGGAGACTTATCTCTCGAATGTAATGATATCAACTCAAGTTTAGAGTGTTACAAACGAGCATACAACCTTAACCCAAATGACAGAGAAGTGTTAATCAAACTCGCTACAATTAATCAAACATACTTTCCGGAAGATACGGATACAACAATTGATTACTACAACTCTCTTTTAGAATTTGGAGTTGATTTAGACAAAATTTACTACGAATTAGGTCATTTATACCTAAAAAAATCCGACAAAATCCATGCGGTTTCTGCATTTAAATTAGCAGAAGAAATGAATCCTGAAAATCCATACTATAACAATTCATTAGCATATGCTTACGTTAAAGCTGAACTTTACGATGACGCCATTGAATACTATCAACGAGCAATTAAAATAAATCCTGATGCAGAATGGACATCTATTGTTTGTCATGCTTTAGGTGCAATCTATGCAGAAGTTAAAGAGAATTACGAAGCGGCAGAAGCAACATTCAATGCAGGAATGGTGTTAGATCCAAACAATATCGATATCCAACTTTCTTTGGGTGATTTATTTATGTCACAAAACGATTTGGATAAAGCTATTAAAACATATTGTGACGCTATAGCGGTTGACCCGTTGAACTATTTAACTTACGCTAAAACAGGACTTGCTCTTTGGGAAAAAGATTACTTGGAAGAAGCAATCGTTGCATTCCATAAATCAATTGAATTGAATCCTGATTTTGAAATTGCCCAAAACAATCTTGGAGTAGTTTACTTAGACGGAATCGGAGATCCTAAACTTTCATTAGACTATTTCAAAACAGCTATAGAATTAAATCCGAATTATACACTGGCGTACTTTAATTTGGCACGAGCTTATCAAGCAATCGGAAACAAATCCGAAGCTGCGCAATATTATCAAATGACTATTGATTTAAATAAAGTTACGGAAGAACTTTCCGAAAAAGATATAAAAGACAGATTACATAAATTATTTGAATAACAACAAAAAAAACGGGATTTCAAAATCCCGTTTTTTGTTTATAAATTTATAAAATTAAACTTTCATTTCTTTTTCGAAACCAAACAATGAACTTACGGATTCATCATCATGAATTCTTGAAATAGCTTGACCTAACAATGGTGCCACAGATAACTGACGAACATTAGAAGGTAAATCTTCTTTTTTCCAAGGAATTGTATTAGTAACAACACATTCCTCTATAGGAGCATTTTTCAATCTTTCAATTGCCGGTCCTGAGAACACTGCGTGAGTAGCTCCAACATAAACCGCTTTTGCGCCTTTAGATTTCAATAATTTAGACGCTTCACAAATTGTTCCCGCAGTATCAATCATATCGTCAAACATTAAGCAAACTTTGCCTTCAACGTCCCCAATAATATGAGCTGCAATAGCTTCATTGTGTTTATCTCTGCGTTTATCAATGATTGCAATAGGACAATCTAATTTTTTTGCAAAGTGTCTTGTTCTGTTTGCTCCACCCATATCAGGGCTCACACAAACCATTTCATCAGGATTGATATTAAGACTCTTGAAATAATCAACCAAAATAGGATTTGCAAAAATATGGTCAACAAGAATATTAAAGAAACCTTGTATTTGACCGGTATGTAAATCCATTGCTAATACTCTGGTTGTTCCGGCAGTTGTTAATAAATCAGCTACTAATTTTGCGGTTATAGCTTCTCTGCCTGAAGTTTTTCTGTCTTGTCTTGCATACCCATAATAAGGAATTACCGCTGTTATTGATTTTGCACTCGCTCTTTTGAAGGCATCAATCATTATTAATAATTCCATTAAATTTTCATTTACAGGATTACAAAGAGGTTGAACAATAAATACATCATCACCACGAATACTTTCTTTTACCTGAACATAAATTTCTCCGTCAGCAAAATTTTTGATTACCATCGGTCCGACTGTTGTACCCAAATAATCAGCAATTTCTTGAGCCAACGCAGGATTAGAACGCCCTGCAAATAACTTAATGTCGTGAGTTGGATTGATAGCCTTTTCAAGCTGAGGATAAGTCATTTCAAGCACCATGGAGATAAATCCTTTCTTATAACTATTAATTTGTGTAAAGATATTTTACATCAAATTAAGCTTTTATAACAGTCTTTTTTACAAAATATTAAGTACATTTAAAATAAAACTCGTAAACATTTTTTTTTGCTATTAAAAACATTGATTTTACAAAAAGTTTATTCTAGTATTAATAAAGTTAAATACGAGGAAACTCGGGTGAAATTCCCGGACTGTGCCGCAGCTGTTAAAGTCAGAATGCTCTATAATTAATCAATACTTCGGGTCAAAGTATTGTTAAACTTTCCCGAATTATGAATAGGGAAGGTTTTTTTATTGGCAACACAAGTTCAAAGTGTTAATAAGATACAAGCAGGATTATGTCCGCATGGATTACCGCCTTCAGCATGCCCGATATGTTCACAATCAATGGGTGGCGGAGGAATGAAATCCGAGCGACGTAAACCCGGAGAAATGACTTATCATGAATGCGCTATGATAGGAAATCTTATGCGTGCACGAAAATTAGCTCAAAAAGAACACGAAAACACTTTGAAAAACAACTTATTAGTTGCGAAAAACTTTGAAAACAATATATCAAAACTCTCTGCAATAATGCAAGAATTCATTTCAAAACTTTCAAATAATTTCCTAACAAAACCGATTGCCTTTGTTTTAAATAATACGGCATTGCCATTAATAAATTCTTTCCAAAACATTTTAAAAACAATTTCCCAAATAATCCAAAACTTTAACAATCTTAAATTTGAAATAACTGATAAGCTCAATGCAATATATGGTGAAATAAAAAATTTTATTAATAAACAACTTTCGGACTTATCAAAAATTATTAAAGAAAATTTCCCAACATTGTTTAAAATATTCAAAAAACAAAACACCAAAGACGAAGATAATAAAATCGACGATGATAAAAAAATCTTCAACTTGAAAACTATCATAAACAAAATATTAAAAAAGAAAGATAAAAAAGATGACCAAAGTAACCAAAATAACAAATGATGCCGAATCTAAAAGATTCCAAAAAAATAAAACCGAAACTCAAATAAAAAATGCTAACAATATAAAAGAAGGAAAGATTGTTAATGCATTTGTTAAAGATCCTAATTTATCATTGGACGAAACTTTAGATACACTCGTAATTTCAAGAAAAGAAGTTAATTTACCGAATAAAGTTTTTGAAAGAGAAGAATCGCAGGATAAAAGACTAATTTATTTAGCTATAGCATCAACCTCAATAATGGCTTTACTTGGAGGATTTACCGCAATGATAAAAAACTTTTCTAAAAAAAAGTTTGAATCCTCACAAGAATACTTATTACCGGGAATAACCAGAAACCATTGTATTAACGACGAAATACACCAAAGTATTTTTTCAATGATTCAATCTCCGAACAGAAAAACTATTCTCGCAGCGTTAGGAGTAATAACACTCGGTGCAATGGCTTTTATCGGTAAAAATTTCGTCGATGGCTTTAAAGAAATTTGGGTTAAACAACAAGAAGCTGACATTCAAAAGAATTTGCAAGAAAATTTAATTGAGGTAGAAACCCAATCGTTTTCAGGCAAAATTCAAATTATCAGAAGTCTGCTCTCACAAAAAGCTAAATTATTCACTGATTCATTAAACGAAACAAACCCTAATTTTAAAGGCAAAAACTCTGAAAAGGATTCAAAAGAAAAAACTTTTTCTTTGACCTACGCAGGTATAGGCTTTTCAACTCTATTAACAATACTGGGGTTAGGTTACTTTGCGCTTAAAAACATTAGAAAAAGCGAAGAATTAATAAAAAAAGGTTTGGAAAACACTCGAATAGGACTAGAGAACTTAATTAAAGAATTTAACGAAGGGGCTAAAATTAACCCGATAGAGGGTCACAAAGGAGAAATACTGAAAGATAAAGATGCCTATAAACATTTAATAGAAAACATGATGGAATCATTGTTTGTAAAGCCTAAAGAGATTGAAGAATATGTTAATAAAATGAATTTATCTGATTCAGAAAAAGAAGAATTTATCAAACATCTAAAATCATCAATGAACCAAGCTACCGAAAAAGTTAATAATGCAATGGGTGGCTCTGGACGAAACAAAATTACTTATTTCTCTCACGTAAATGATTACCTTTCATTTTTCTATGATTGGCTAATGAACCCTAAAAACCCCCAATTTAAAAACTTATTCCTAGGAATCTCTTCTATTTCTGCATTATCTTATTGCGGAAAAACTTTAACTGATGCAATAAAAGAGGTTCAAGTAAAAAAATACGGTGCAAATATAGAATTAGATTTACAAAAAAGACTTGTTTCAACTGAATTAAGGAATTTTAAAGCAAAAAAAGAATCAGCAATAGAACCATTGTGCGAAGAATTCTTTGAACAAAAAAAACAAGGTAAATCACCGGAAGAATTAAAAGTTATTGCAGATAATATCCTTTTTGAAGTTAAAAACGGACCGCCTTTTGTTTACAGTTAAGACTCTATCTCATTGAGTTTTTGATAAATAGCAGAATTTAAAAGGTAAAGAAAATCTACTTGAGATATCGGTACTTGTGTTTTAGGTAAACCCATTTCGAACCCTAAAACAATCCAGTCGTTATTTGCCCATACAACATTTGTAACAAAAAAAGAAACAAAGTCCGCTTTTTCATCCGTAAACATAAATAACAACTTTGCCTTTAAAACATCAAGTCTGTCTTTTTGAACTTCAGTAAGCTGAGTTTCCAATTGATTATGCCACAGATTCTTACCGTCCCACAAGGATAAAACAGCCAAGTTTTCACCTACTAAAACTTCTTCTAAATGATATCTTAAATCTTGATATTCTTTTATTTCAGCAATTAAATCTTGTAAACTGTTTACAACAATTTCTTGCAAAGATTCTTCTAAAACCAACTTAATAGGAAATTCTACAGGAGCTTTTAATACTCTTGCCGTTGCAATATTATAATGATTCAACAACTGTTTAGCCGCCAAAGGATTAGTTTGAAGATTTAACCATTTTTTGTTTACAGTTAATAAATTTACTTTATACGACTTGAACTCCTCTATAATATTTTTAGAAAGAAAATCTTTATCAAAAAGAATTGCGACATCAATTTCCAACGCTTGTGCTTTAATTGCCAAATCTTTTACTGATTCAAATCCTATATTAGCATATTTCTGCGAAGGAGATGAAAATGCAACATAAAACCTTTTACAATATTTAGAATTAGCAACTAATTCGCAAAAATATTCATCACAATTTCCGATAAACAAAATATTCATAACCGGATATATTATAACATATTTTCACTTGTAAAGGGTTACAAAAAATGCTAAAATAGCAACAAAGGATGAGTATGAGCAAAGAAATTTTAGCCATTTTACCTGTCAGTATCGGTGGCAGACTGACAATGAACAGTATTATCGAAGGTTACAAACAAAACTCTTGTAATGTAACAGTTTATGATGAGCTTTTTGATAAGGATTTAAATACTGTTCTAAAAAAAGATTACCACCAAATTGTCGGCTATGATTTTTCAGGATTAAAAATAAAAATTGATAATAATTTAAAAATACCTTCTGTTAATTATTTTTCAGATGATATCAGAAGCAAAACATCCGGTCCTGAATGGGAAAAATACCTACCATACCTTTCAGACAACGATAATTACACTTTTTACTGGGATAGAGTTTTAACAAGTTATGAAAACTTTAAAAACATTCACTATCTTCCGCACTTTGTAAGTTTTGATATTTATAAGGACTTAAATTTAGAACCGGAATATGACATTATGTTCGCCGGTCGGTTGGATACCGATTACAGATTAAGCTTTTTTGAAGAATTAGTTTTAAAGCTACCGGAACTTCGAATCGGGTGGTTCGCAATCAAAAAACATTACGAAGACGCAAGAAACAGATCTAAATATCCGGAAATCATCGATTTATGCTATAGAGGGTTTATCGATAATGAAAAAGATATGGCAACTGCAATTAATAAATCCAGAATTATTTTTAACATGAATTCTCAAGGAATTTCTTCACTAAACTACAGAACTTTTCAGACAGTTGCTTGTAAAAAACTTTTAATAAGTGATTATAGAGAAGAACTTGATTTATTTGACGGATATATGCCTTTTTACGAAGATTTCTCTGATTTAATTTTTAAAATTGAAAATTATCTTGAAGACAGTCACGCATATAACAAAGTGGTAGAAGAATGCTACAGAATTGCAGAACAAAGTCATAATTCAAAAAATTCTGTTAGATATATGCTTAAGGTTGTGCAATAATTAATCTATGACAAAAAAGATTTTTATCACTGCAACCGGCACAGATGTCGGGAAAACATATATTTCAGCTCTAATTGTAAAAAAAATGAAAGAATCCGGATATAATTGCGGATACTTTAAACCTGTTATAAGCGGAGTTACTGAAATATGCGGGCATTTGATTGATAGTGATGCCAATTATGTTATACAACAAGCAAACTTGGATTCAGAAGCTGAAGACTGTGTAAGTTACTATTGGCAAGAAGCTGTTTCACCACATTTAGCCGCAAAAAGAAAAAATCAACAAATAGATATTGCTAAAATTAAATATGATTATTCTCAAGCATGCAAAAAATATGATTATCTTTTACTTGAAGGTGCGGGAGGAATTACCTGCCCGCTTATTATTTCAAAAGATGAAAAATATTTACTCAAAGACTTAATTTGGGAGCTAGGTTTAAGTATAATAATAGTGGCTGATGCCGGTCTGGGAACACTTAATTCAACGCTTTTAACAGTTGAATATGCTCGTAGCAACGGAATAGACATTCAGGGAATAATTTTAAATAATTATGAGTCTGATAATTATTTACACTGGGATAATTTGGAACAAATCGAAACTCTGACAGGAGTTAATGTTGTTGCTACAGTAAAACCTAATGCCGGTGATATTATGCTATTAGAAGGATTATTTAAAGAATGATAGACTGGCAAAACGAAGATTTAAAATACATATGGCATCCCTGCTCTCAAATGAAGGATTATGAAACATTTCCACCTATAATTATAGAAAAAGGTGAAGGAATTAATTTATATGACATTAACGGGAAATGCTATAAAGATGTTATCAGCTCTTGGTGGTGTAACCTTTTAGGACATTGCAACCCCAGAATAAACAATGCCGTAAAAAAACAGTTAGACAATCTTGAACACGTTATTTTTGCAAACTTCTCTCACAAACCTGTTATCACATTATGCCAAGAACTTGCAAAAGTTCTGCCAAAAGGTTTATGCAAATTTAATTTTGCAGACAACGGTTCATCAGCTATAGAAATGGCTCTTAAAATGAGTTTTCAATATCAAATTCAAACAGGTAACACTAACAAAAAAAGATTTATGGCCCTCACTGACGCCTACCATGGGGAAACTTTAGCCGCTTTAGCAATGGGTGGAGTAGATTTATATACAGAACTCTATAAGCCGATTATGCTTGAAGTAATAAGAATTCAAGCCCCTGATTGTTACAGATGCCCTTATGGAAAAAATAGAGAATCATGTAATTGTGAATGTTTTATTAAAGCTGAAGAACAATTTGAAAAGTACGGAAAAGAAACCGCTGCAATAATAATAGAACCTCTGCTTCAGGGATCAGCGGGGATGAAAATCTACCCTGCTTTATACTTAAAAAAATTACGAGAAATTTGTGATAAATATGAAGTAATACTGATTGCTGATGAAATCGCTACCGGTTACGGAAGAACCGGCAAAATGTTTGCTTTTGATTACGCCAAAACAAGTCCCGATATAATGTGTTTATCCAAAGGTCTGACAGGCGGATATATGCCAATGGCAATAGCCATTACTACTCAAAAGATATATGATGCATTTTACGATGACTATTCAAAAGGGAAAGCCTTTATGCATTCACATACTTATGCCGGAAATCCTTTAGCCTGTTCTGCAGCAGTTGAAGTTTTAAAAATTCTGCAAGAAGATACTATTATAGAAAAAGCCAATGAAAAATCAAAATATTTCAACCGTATTATAAAAGAAAAAATATTAACTCATAAAAATGTTGGAGAAATTCGTTCAATCGGATTGATAAACGCAATTGAACTTGTCAAAAACAAATATTCAAAAGAACCTTTAGACAGTAATAACAGAACAGGATATCAAATCTATAAACAAGCACTGAAAAAAGGACTACTGCTCAGACCGTTAGGAGATGTTTTATACTTTAACCCGCCGTTAATTATCGAACAACCGGATATGGATTACGTGACAAATATTGCTCTTGAATCCATAAAAGAGGTTCTAGGATAAACTAAACTTTTTCATTAAATATTCTAAAAATTCTTTTTTAGAAATTTCTACAGAAGGATTATCGGATTTTAGCATCTCAAAGACCCTATCGGGACAAATGGTATTTATCGCATGTGCTTTATAAACATTTATAACTTGCTGAATAAAATAAGTCAGCCTAGCCGGATTAATTCGATTTTTCCATTCGATATAATCTTTTGATTTATAAATATTTTTTGAAAGATTTTGCGTTAAAACTTTTTCTGCAATAGTTGTAGCTTTTTCAAGATTCAAATCTTCAGAAACCCTAAAATTGTTTATTCCGTTTGTCACTGTTAACAAACGGCCTGTATGAACAGCTACAATATATTTACTAAAGAGATATCTATCAACCATTTCTGATATAGAGGACTCTTCTATAACTTTTAACGCTCGGATTTTTCCGGCATAAACCTTTTTTGCAATTTCAATAAAATCTTTAAAAGCTTTTGTTTCTACAATATCATTATCAACTTTATCTTCAACCAAAACCAGTTCTTTCTCATCGTTTTTTTCAACGGTTTTGCAATATTCCATAAAAGGAACACCGTCAATCTCTGTTGATTTATTTAAAATTAAATTATCTAAAATAGGTTTAAACGGAGAAAAATCCATTTTACTTGTTGTTCTGAAAAAGCCCCAGCTCACACTTGAATCAAGTCTGCCAACAACGAAATCTTTATACAAACTTAACAAGATATCTTTTTGATCTTCATTTAATTTTGTTACATCAACAATTTTTTCAAAAGAATATTGTAAATAATTATCAAATGAGGCTTCATCTAAAGATTTTAGTTGAGCTCCGACATCAAATACTTCTTTACTTACCCTTGTATAAAACATATTTTTGATAAAATTAGCGAAATCAACCAATTCTCCTAAAGTAAGAGTCTCAAATTTTTCTTTAGCTCTTAATTTATTTTGATGATAAAACTTAGCATTTATTGGATTAGACAAATCAATTTTATTATCAGAGTTTTTTACAACACGCTTATTCTCTGCATGATAGAAAATAGTAGTAGCTCCTAATCCATTCATCATTGCAAATTCTTTTGTTGTAAAAGACCCCAAATCAACCTCACGAAGTGAAATTTCCTTTTTATCAATAGTTTCAACTTGAACGTCATTTGACTTTGGTGCAACATAATCTTCCCCTCTCACATAATTTTCTACAAAATAAATATTGTGAGGATCCGACATGTCATAACCCTTGCCTCTTACATAATGCAAATGTCCTTTAGTGTTGTGCCACAACAATGTTGTTTGGTTAATACCCAACATTTTTGCCAACTCAGCTTGAGAAATGTGCCCCGGAGCAATATACCGTTCTCTGATTTTTTGTTTGTTTGCTTCAGACATCACTCTGGTTCTTTTTTTATGCGATTTACCCGTTGACAAACTTTGTATAAACGATTTATTCGGTTCTTTTGAAATATTAAATTTTCCGTCTTTATTTCTTACTAAATTCCCGAGAGAAGTTTGATAAAAAAGCTCCGACAAAGATTCATACCCCAATAAATTTTGCATATCTTCCGCAGATAACAAATTCGGATTATTATCCTTAGCTGCGTGTTTTTCTTTTACCTGAGCTATATAAGCTTTATTTATGGGATTATTAATATCAATACCGAAATTTGGAGTACGTATTAACAGACCTTTATCAACAGCTCTTCCTACTGTCGAAATTGATATCCCTAAGAAATCGGCAAAACCGGCCTCGCTTTTAAAATAAGTTTTTAATGAAATTTCACCCTTCTCAACCTTTTGCAAAAACTCTTTGTTTTATTTTGTCGTAAAATCTATAGAACCGTCTTCATC
>JAFQNY010000213.1 GCA_017395765.1 bacterium | reverse complement strand
TCAACATTTGTAACAAATTTTAAAAATTTTGCAATTTTTTAGATTTATAATACTTTATATTAATATAGAGACAAAATAGAGGTATGTTTATGCTTCCAAAAGTATTAGGATTTATGAATAGCTTAACCGTTCCGCCGACAACACCGGTCACCTCAGAAGGTGCACAGAAAATCGGCAGTCCGAAACAGAACTTTTTCGTAAACGGACCTACAACAAATGGTGGGGCCTATGACCAATACGACAGAGGGCTTGAACACGGTTATGGCGGGGCTCAATATCGTGACGGAGCTATTATTGGTAAAAGATTAAACATTGAATGGTAATAGTAGATAATATAATCAAAAAAGACCTCAAGGATTGAGGTCTTTTTGATTATTAATGATATTAAATCAGCACTAATCTTCAACAGTTACTCGAACCGGAGCTTTTTTATCAAAATCTTTTTTTTCGAATTTTTTGTGATGAAAACATCCTCTGTCATGCCTGTCGAATTTGTGCATATGATGATGATATCTCATTGGTGAATGCATATGGTAAGCCATCGGACAAGGAGGCATAGGAGGTTTATGCAACGCAGCAAATAAACTTAGAGCACAAAAAACCCCTACAAAAGATCCTGTCGCTACTACAATAAATTTTCTAAAACATTTTGATTGACAAAAACAAGTTGTTTTTTCTTCTTTAACTTCATAAATTCTTTCATCTGACATAATAAATTCTCCTATCTTGTTTATTACCTCTACATACGTATAACGAAATTATTTTTATTAATGTTCATTTTTGACGTAAAATATAATTATGGTTAAATTTTCAGACATTGCAGTTAACAATTTTAAAGAAGGCTATAATTGCGCGCAATCGGTATTTTTAGCTTTCGCAGAAGAAGTCGGTTTTGACAAAGAAACCGCTCTAAAAATTTCCTCGTCTTTCGGTGGCGGGATGGGAAGACTTAGAGAGGTTTGTGGTGCCGTCACCTCAATGTTTGCAATTGCCGGATTAAAAAAAGGTTATACCTCTCCGGATAATGATACTGACAAAACTAAGCATTACGAATACATACAAGAACTCGCCACTAAATTTAAATCAAAATATAATACAATTATTTGCAGAGAATTATTGGAACTTCCGGAAGGTGCGGACACTCCGACTCCGTCAGCAAGAACTGAAGAATATTACCAAAATAGACCGTGTGAAAACTTTATTCGTCTTGCATCAGAAATTATAGAAAATGATATCTTAAATTAATGGGGAAAAAACTTTCCAATACATATATAGAGACACCAGGACCAACAATCCGCCACTTACCTTCAACAATACATTTGTAAAAGATGCCAAGGATTGCATATTTTTTATACTTGAAGTAAAAAATCCTGCAATTATTAAAATTAAACCTTGCCCCAAAGCAAACAAGAAAAACATTGCAATAGCCAACGCCAAATTTTTACCGATAGCCGCAAATGCCATAATCCCCGCTAAAATAGGAGTAGAACACGGTGTTCCTGCCAAAGCAAATGTTATTCCTAATAATACCGGATACAAAAATATTGAATTTGTTGAATTCGTCGGCATTGCTTTGATTATAGTCGGAGCTTCAATATCCAAGACATCTAACAACTTCAACCCCAAAACCAGAAGCAAAGATGCTATTATAAGAGTAAAATACCCACCCATGGCAGATGCAAACACATTACCGGTTATAGCACAAAACACCCCGATTACAGTAAATACAATGGCTGTTCCCAAAATAAAACAACATAATTGCAAAAAAGTTCTAAGAGCCGTTTCTTTTGAATAACCTCCTATATAACCGATAATTAAAGGAAGCATTGCTAATGAGCATGGAGAAATTGAAGCTAATATACCTCCTAAAAAAGAGGCTATTAGCATCAAATACCAAACTCTACCGTCTGCTAAGATTTGGGTTAAATTATCCATTAATTTGTTCCTTCATATAATTTTCTAAAATTTTTGATTGAATCATCCCTTCGGTTTTTCTCAAAACTTCTCCGTCTTTAGCTCTGAAAACACAGGTCGGAACAAGCTTCACATCATACTCTTTGATTAATTGATTAGTAGCTTTATCTTTTTGTGTTACATCAATTTTTCTTAATGAAACTTTGTTGGCATAGCCGGGATATACCTCGTCAAAAATCTTATCTAACTCTTGACATTCATAGCACATAGGGGATGAAAACTTAATAATTTCAGGAGCTGATAATGCCACACTCGGAAGTGTTGTAAGCCCTTTATCCTTAGTTAACCCCCAATATACTGCTAACGGCACTAAAAAAATAAGTAAAATAACTGCTAAATTTTTGTTCATAATAATCTCTCCTTCTCTAGATTACCATAGAATATCCTATAAATAAATTTCAAAAAATTCACTATTTAGGTAATTTTTCAAAAAAGAAAGGCCTAATTTATAAAAATTAAGCCTTATGATATGGAATTATATAAAATATAGTATTTTATTATTTAACCTTTACTTTTGGAACTACGGACATGCCCGGAATTATTGCATATTCTTCAGGGTCAATTTCTTCAGTAAACACAATTTTCACAGGAATTCTCTGAACAATTTTTACGAATGATCCAACTGCGTTTTCAGGAGGGAATAAGCTTGCTTTAGCCCCTGAACTTCTTTGAATGGAATCAACCTTACCTTTAAATGTTTTTCCTGAATAAGTATCAATTTTAATTTCAACTTCTTGATCTTCTTTCATGTGTTCCAATTGTGTTTCTTTAAAATTTGCAACAACCCAAACTTCATGAGGTACAACAACGCAAAGCGGAGTTCCCGGTTGAACCATCATTCCTGCTTCGACTTTTTTATTAGAAATAGTTCCGTCTATTGAAGCAACAACCTTTGTATATTTCAAAGCTAAATTAGCAGCATCCAACTGAGCTTTTAAAACATTTAAGTCAGCATCGGCAACTTTTACTGCTCTTGAAGGGTCTTTTGAAAATATTGCTTGCTCAGCAGTTGTTTGTCTTGCTTGAATAGATTCCAAATTTGTTCTTGCTCTGTCTAAAGTTTGTTTTGATACAGCTCCTGCTGCATATAAATTTTCATAGCGTTCTAAATCTTTTTTTGCTAATTCAATCTCTGAATTTGCAGCATTTAAATTAGCATGAGCATTTTGTTGGTTTAATAACGCTCTTTCATAAGCTGCAGATGCTTGTGCAACCTTAATTTTATAATCTTCATCGTCAATAATCGCAATAACATCACCAGCTTTTACCGGTTGATTGTCTTTTACCAAAACTTCTTTAATTTGACCGGCAACCCTGGGTGAAACAGATACTGTTGTTGTTTCAACGTAAGCATCATCAGTTGATTGATACTTCAAACCGTCAAATATAAAATATCCGATAACTACAGTCGCAATTGCAGCGCCTAACATTACCCAATATCGTTTTGTATGAAGTTTATTTTTTTCTTCAACTTGTTGTTCTTTTTCTTCATTCATTTTTTTACTTCCTTATATATCTATATCTATTGAATCCTCTAATATTTCTCTTAATTCTTTTAAAAGCTCTCCGACTTTTGCCAAGTCTGTGTTAGCAATTTTTGCCTCCACAATTTTATGATGAGGTTTTAATTTTTCGTAGGATTGCTCAAAAAACTCTTGCCCTTTTTGAGAAATCTTGATTAATTTTACAGGTCTGTTATTTTTTACGGACAACTCACGCTCTACAAGTCCTTTTGACTCCAAAGAATCTAATAATTTCCCTGTATTAGCACGATCTTTTAAAATCAATTTTGCTAAATCTCTTTGACATAAAGAATCATTAGCAATTAGCGTATCTAAAACCGAAAATTCTTCAGGAGTTAGCCCGATACCAAGCTTTCCAAACAATTGCGCCCCTAGCATTTTTGTATAACGAGCGGTTAGTTCAACTTGATAAAAAATTGTATCAGTAAAATGCTTTTGAGTTGTCGGCATCAATCCCCACTACTAAATTTAATTTGTAAATCCTCTGTTTGCTGTATGTTGTTTTAACAACATGTTGCATTTGCAACATATCTATGCTAACATTGTTGTTAGAAAAAATCAAGTACTTGGAGAAGAAAAGATTATGAAGAGATTTTTAACATTAGCTATTATTGCCTCAATGGCAATTTCATATACTGTTCCGGTAATGGCCATTCAAGACACAAATAAAAAAGAAAACTATAAGATTAAAACAGAAAAAGTTACCCCTTGTGAAAATAAATACGATTACATAAATCTTGATTGGTGGAAAAACTTTGAAGACGAAAACCTTACAGGATATATTATTAAAGCATTAGAAAACAACAAAGATTTAAAAATGGCAACTTTGACAATTGACGAATTTTATCAAAATGTCATCTCTCAAAGATCGGCTCAATTACCGACAATTAATGCTGGTTTCATGCCGGGAGTTGCCGATATGGGAATGGGTTCTTCCGATTCTTATGCATTCCCTATTTTTGCAAGTTACGAATTAGATATCTTCGGCAAAAATCATAACAAAACAACCTCAGTCAGAAAGCTTTGGGAAGCATCAATCCTAGATGAAAAAGCTGCATATATTTCTATTGCATCGGCGGTCGGAAGCACATATATCAATATAGTTAAACTCGATGCTTTAATTGATTCACAAGAAAAAATCGTAAAACTCAGAAAAGAGATTTATGAAATGATGGATATCAGCAATAAAGAAGGCATAGCTTCAACTTCAGACCTTGTAAAAGCTAACCAAGCTTACGTTCAAGGTGTAACAGAATTAACCGATTTAAAGAAAAACAGAACAAAGCTTTTACATCAATTAGCGGTTTTAACAGGCGATAGCCCTAACAACATTGAATCGTATGCAAGAACTAATTATACAGATTTAGCTTTCAAAGGGGTAATTCCTGAATCCGTTGCGTCTGAAATCATTATGCAAAGACCTGATTACTTAAAAGCCGAAAAAATGTTAGAAAAAGCAGGTATTGATGTTAGGGTTGCACGTAAAGAATGCCTACCGTCAATAAATTTGGGAGGATTGTTATTCTTTAACGCACAAGATATCGGAAGCCTATTCACAACCAATAATATGCTTTGGGGCTTAGGCGGAGGAATTCTGCACCCAATTTTTGCCGGCGGAAGAATCAAAGCAAATCTAAAATCTAAAAAAATTGCGTTTGAGAAAAGTTTAAAAAATTATGAAAAAGTTAATCTAACCTCAATGCAAGAAGTTAACGATACTTTGGTTTCGGTTAATATGGATAAAGAAAAGTTAGCAAAACAAAAAGAAATTCAAACTCTTGAGCAAAAAGACTTTGTATTATCAGAACTTAAATATAAAGAAGGTATCATTGCAAAATTAGACTTAAATCAACGTGAAGAAAATCTTCTCAGCGTAAACAAAATGGTTTATGCGAGCGAATTTGATTGCATGGTTGACTACATAAGCTACTACAAAGCTGTTGCAGGAAAAACTTTATAATAATTCAATAAAAATTACTTTTGAGACTTGGCATTAATAATCTTATTTTTAAGAATTAAGCCAAGTTTCATTGTTGTTGCGACCGCCAATGCCCCGACGACATATGTTCCAAACGCCTTAGCATTTAAAACATTCATTTTCTTATGCAAATTTTCCGGCAAAATCCCTTTCACCATTTTATTCGCATTAATACTTGCAGAAGCTTCGTCAAAAAGAATCGGAGCATACATTATCATTGAAATAGGAAAAAAATACTTATCAATATTACTTAATCCTTCATTTATTTTTTCTTTTACACCAAAATTTTTATCCGAATCGAAAGCTTTCTTTGCTTTTTGTTTTGACAATAATGCTAAGATAAACAACACTCTCATCGCAATCTTGTTCGATTGACGCCATTTTGAAATATTATTAAAGATTTTTATATTTTGCCTATCCAAAGCATGTCCTAACTCATGAAAAATTGCAAAAGCATTTTTTTCATAATTTACATAAACCTCTTTCGTTAAAGGCTTATAACAAGCATTTTTTCCCTCCGCAAAGGAATTAATACGATTAACATATCGTTTTTTTCTTGTTTTTAATACGTATTTTTTTAAAGGATTTTTTGTTTTTGAAATTTTATCATTTGCACGAGGAAGATATTCTTCTAAAATCTCTTTGCTTTTTGCAGCATCAATATTTACTATATTTACATGAAGTGTATTACGATATTTGTTTAACACAGTATTTTTTATTGATAAATAAGCAGCATTATCTTGTGGTGTTAAACTCGCCAAACTTTTATTAAAATATCCCAAATAAGGCTTCGTTAAAACTCGTCCGCCATACTTATACACGCCATATCCGGCGGCTACGCCGACAGCTTGTTTTACGTACTTATTTTCCCAAGGTTTTATTGTTGATATTTTTTCCATAACGACTCTTTATTATAGAAAAAACTCTAAAAAAATATTTTGCTATATTTTCTGCTTAATTCTTTCTATTAAAGAGTTAATATTATTTTTTTCTTCTTCCGGAATATCAAAATTCGCATACTCTTCAAAATATTCAATGGCATCTTCGTAATCGTTCCTTGCCATAAACAAAATACCGACCTTTTTATATGCTAAAGTAAATTTATCATTTACAGCTATTGATTTTAAATAATTTGAGATTGCTTTATCTATTTCATTATTTGATTCATATGCTTGAGCCAGAGAATAATATAATAATTCACTATCTTGTCTGTACTCAGTTACATTTTCAAAATTTGAAATTGCACCTTCATAATCCCCTAATTCAAAAAGTACATGACCTAAATCATAATATGCATCGTAATTTTCAGGTTCACCTTCTAAAACCCTGTCTAATTCTTCAATAGCATCTTCCCATCTTTGATCATCAATATAAACTCTTGCCAACAAATGAGCAATAGTTAAATTATCTTGTAGCTCATAGCTACCACGTTGCAACGTGCCGACAGCCGAAGCTAAATCTCCTGCTTTATAATACAAATCTGACAAATTAATATATGCTTGTGCTAATTGCGGATCTAATTCCAAAGCTTTTACAAAAAAGTTTTCAGCTTGCTCGAATTTTCCTACACAACTATAGGCTACAGCCATATTATTATAAACATCTGCATTATCAGGTTCTGATTCCAAAACCGCACTAAACGCATCTATACATTCTTCATATTTTTTTTCTTTAAACAGGCTCATTGCCTTATCAATTTTTTCTGACATGTTTTATACCTTACATTTTTACAATCATACACAACAAGTTTTTATTTATAGATAATCATCTTCTTTTGTATCTATATTATGAATTATAGTTCTGACATTTCCCTCTGCTTCAAAATCTTTCGGATCTAATGTCATACGAATCTTATCTGCAATAATATCTTTTTCCCCTTGAACTATTTTTGAACGACCTACAAAATATACTTCATTAGGTTTTCCTGTATTTGTATCAGGGAAAACAGAAACCTTCGGGCCTTGGGCATAATACTCATCAAACCAGATTTTAACATGTCCGTTACAAATATATGAATTTTGCGTTTTATTATATTGCTGATAATCAGAATGAATTGTTAATTTTTTCCCGTCATCACTTATCGCAACAGTTTTAGTATTTCCGGAAACACTCATTTCTTCCGTAACTGGGTTATACACAAAGTGATGACCTTCAGAAACATTTTGTTCCTGTTTAACTTTTGCGTTTCCGATTAAATCAATTTTTTTAAGTCCGCCTTTTGTATCAGCAATAATTACTGCCTTATCAGAAAAGCTTTCAATATCTTTATATTTTATACCGACAGAGCCTTTTGCCACCATAATATTACTTTTTGTATCATATTCTTGCTCATCTGCATTTATAACAACAATCGGAGTATTACCTTCTGTTATAACAGACTGCGTATCGCCCTCAGCTCTAACTATTTTATTAATTAAAGACACTTGTAAGATATTAGCTTTAACCTCTCTTTTTTTATTAGCATTTATTTCAAAAGCATACGGTTTATCATAAAAAGTTGCCGTATCTAATCTGTTATTACGACGTACGGTTACATCAGCCTTTGGGCTTTGCACGGTTAAATTATCCATCTTAACTGTTACTCCGCCATCAAGCTTTATCTTCTTTTCCTTTTCCGAAAAAGTTTGAGTTTTTGATTCTATCACCAAATCCGCCGCAAATACCGCTAATGTGGACATTAATATTAGAGATATTAGTAATATTTTTTTCATTTAGTCTCCTTTTATTTCAAAACAAAAGTCTATTTATTCTCATCACCATATATTTTAGTTTGAGTTTTTCCAATTATCTTAAATTTATCATAACCGGCATTGATTACACATTTATCTGCTAATGCATACATTTCATTACTTTTTTTAATTTTAACATTACCTTCTGCAACAGTATCTTTATCAGAACCGGACCATACCAATTTATCAGCTTCCAAGGAAGTATTGTCTTCTAACACGATATATGTATTTTCATACAAAGTTATAATACCGGCTTTTTCGTCATATGTTCCTTTTGTAGATTGAAAACTCATAGCAACTTCGCCGTCTTTATAAAAATTACCTACCACATTACTTAGTGTCGCAACACTGTTTTCATTACTGTAATTACCTTGTTCTCCATATATCTCAAAGTATTTTTTACCTTCTTTTGTCTCAGTAATTATAATCCCGACAGCATCAACTTTTTGTTCATCTTGAGTTCCTTTTACTTGCGCTCTGTTAAAATTACAAGTAATAATTCCTGCTGTTATAAACGCCCAAGACATTACAAAAACTATCGCAAGCACAGCTATCAAACAAGCTTTCTTTTTTTTCTCCAAAGATCTATAAAATTTTAAAAACTTTCTTATTAAATCCATAAAAACATTTTATCACATAAATGTTGTATATAAAAGAAAAGTCGGATTTTAAAAATCCGACTTTTCCCAATCTTACCATCTTATTTTTAGTTTTTAGGAGTGAACGGTCTTACAACTGTTACAGAACCGTCAACGTTTTTACGAACTCCTGTTTCAATTTCTTCATCCAAGTCTGCTGCGAACGCTACCGGAGTATATACTTGGTTTGCATCGATAGCACTTGCGACTTGATCTCTTTGTAAATTGTTCAAGATTTTTACGTTATCGTTATCTTGTGGCTTTTTAGGATCCGGATTTGGAGTTGGAGCCGGTGGAGTTACAGGAGGTACTGCAGGTTCACCCGGAACTACCAAATATGTATTTTCTGAAGTTTGAGTACCTTTGTTCCATCCTTGAGGACCGTTAGCCATATCATATGTAATTTCTGTTTCAGGATTTACTGTTATAACCGCAGTGTCTTTAATATTTGTATATTTCAAAGTATAATCACGACTTGGAGTTTCAACAGTTAGATTTCTTGTTTCACCGTCAACAAGGATGACATCAGCTTTAGCATCCTTGCCGATTACGATATCTTTTGCAGAAGATAAATTAACTTTACCTGCATCTACTCCGTTAACATTCATATCATTATTAGATCTTACGAATGCATAACCTGTTTTATCTGTTTTAATTTTTGTAACATTACCACCGTCAACAGTTACGAAAGCTTTTTCTCCAACGATACCTTTAATTGGTGTATATTTTTCCATTACGGTGTTAATTAAATAATCAGTATCTGAAATTCCGCCAATATAGTGTTTTGCATCGAATTTGTAATCATTGGCTTTAATTACAGCCTTACCATCAGTGATTACGTTCAATGTTCCTGAAGTCAAAGCAACCTTATCCGCAGAAGTATCAATTGTTATAGCAACACTACCTTCTCTAGCAGTTGCATTTAAGTCTTTTCCGACTTTTAAACTACCCGGTGCTAAAGTAGCCATATCTGAATTATAACCACCAATGTGAATATTGTGAATTGAATCAATATTTAAGTTCCCATCTACGGTTGTATCACCTACAACGTGGATGAAGTGTTTAACACCTTCGTTTGATTTAACGGTTGTTTTTAAATTAGCATCACCGGCAACATGTGAATCAGCAACTTCTAAGAAACCGCCTGAGTTTGACATATTTAAATTTCCGCCAACCTTAGAGTTTTTCAAATAAGCAGTTCTTCCGTCGTTAGCAACATCCACATTACCTGTTACTTCAAAAACTTTTCCGCCGTCAACATAGTTTAAACCAACGTTACCGTCTGATTCGATTTTTAAATTACCGTTGATTTTTCCGCCGTTAACAACTTTAACGATATCTTTTGCAGAAACAATGTAAACATTACCATCTACACTTACAGATTCTAATCTGACTGCAGTATGTTTTTCATCATTATTAGGATCAGTACATACTAAATAATTTTGTCCGTCAGCAGTAACTAATCTTAAACCTTTATTTGCAGTAATTGCAGTTTTTATAATATCAACAGAAGGAGCTGTAATATTAAATTCTCCGCCTACTGAAAAATCTGAATTTTGAATTGTTATACCGTTAATAGCAGCTTCGTTAATGCCTTTAATATCAATATTACCGTTAGTAAATGTAGCGCCTAATGCTTGAGTTGTTAACATTAAATCTCCGGCTGTTGTAAAAGTTGCTCCGTCGTATAACATACCGTTTGGATTTGAAATGATTAATTTACTAATACCTTCGTTTGAAGAAATTGTACCGTACACGTTAGTCATGCCTTTGTTAACAGTGTTCAAAATAGTTAACCCATTTGCACCGTTTACGGCATTAAAATTAAGAGTTTCACCCTTACCAACATTCAATGTATCCCAATTTACGTGAGTATTACCATCAAATTTTAATGTTGCGGAATCTTTACTTACATCCATTCCGACATAACCGCCTTCAGTCTTATTGATAACAGCATTGTTTAATCCGGTATCAATCGCTGCTGACGCAATTTGCATTGACGCAAATAATGTACATAATGTGATTGCTGATAATTTTTTTGTGAAATTTCTCATATTAGTAAATCCTCTTTTGCCTATGTACTTATATAAAAACTTTTCAGATTCAAAAATTGACTTATTATTAAGAATTGTAACGTTGAATTTCATAATAAATTTCCTTTTCGGCTTAGTTTCAATCTTACTATTAAAATAACCGTAAAGGAATTAATTTGCGTTTATTAAACTAAATATTTAACAAATTGTTACATATTTTTAAAATTAAATGCTACTATAAACTTGATTTTGTAGTAGGTATAGTATTAGCAGGGCAAAGATTACTGAGCATGGCATATTTGACCTTTTCAGACTCACTTTTTAATATTCTTGCTGAAGAATTTGTCAACACAATTTGATTTTGAACACACTCATACTTATTTTTCTGAAAAATTTTATCAAATTTTTCACCCAAATTTGTATATTTTTTACTTTTTATAAACAAACCAAAGCGTTTTTTACGTTTTTTTATTCTATCAACCGTATAAGCAATAATCTCATTGATATCATACTCAAACCAACCGTTTTGAATTATATCAACAATGAAATTTTCATTATCATAAGTTTGAATAACAATACATGCCACTATATTCTTTGTTTTTTCATCTTCCAACACATATTTATATTCGTTAAAATATGATAAACCTTTAAAAATGCCTTCCTTAAACTCACGAACTTCTTTACTTAAAAGAGGTCTAAAATGCGGTAACAAAATATCATTATACAATCCCGCAACAGCTTGAGCATCAGAATTTCTAAAAATTCTAAAGTCTTTTTTATTAAACTCAATTTCAGGAAATTTTGTGACTCTCCAAAGTTTTTCGTAAGATATTTGACTAAATCCGCATTTAGTAACGAACATTGATAACAAATTCGGAAGATAATCATCAACTTTTACAATTATTGAAAAAGCTCCCATTGCTTTATACTTCGATACTGCATATTGAACCAGTTCTGCAGCTTCCATAACAGAATTTTCATCAAAAAACAGTTTTTGAATTTCCATTTTTTTATTCTTTGAGCCAATCGGAGCAACTGTTATTAAAGATTTAATTTCATTACCGTCTTTTAGAACATATGATTCCGGTAAAAATTTTAATCCAAGAGGTAAAAAATAATGTAACGGTAAAACCGGATTAAACATCAAATAATTTATATAATTATCCGTTACATTATTATTAAGAAACGAAATCATTTCTTGCACATTTTTTTTATCGAAATAATAAAGCTTTCTTATTTTACTCATAAGAAAATTTTAACTTATAACAAATTACAAGGCAAGGGTTAATCTAACAAAGCCTGCTATTATGCTCACCTTTTATATAATCTCTTATATTGTTAAATGTATGTTCTAGCAACATGTCAACAGACTCCTTTGTATTGTAAGCAATGTGAGGAGTAATTAAAACATTTTCTAAAGCAAACAGTTTTTTATTTACAAGGGCTTTTGCAGCACATTTTTTTTGTGAATTTTCATCTTCTCTTAAGACTTCACTTTTAATAGTTTCATATTCACATTCCAAAACATCAAGAGCTACACCGGAGATTTTACCGTTTAATAAATTCTCGTATAAAAGTTTCGTATCAATCAGTTCACCTCTCGAAGTATTTATAATATAAACACCTTGCTTCATTTTTTTAAATTCTTCAGCTCCTAAGATATGATAAGTTTCATTAGTATATGGAATATGTAAACTTATAACATCTGATTTTTCTAAAAGTTCATCTAGAGAAACGAAATCAACAAAACTTTGTACATCACTGTTTTTAGAATATGAATATGTCAAGATTTTCATTCCGAAAACTTTTGCCAGTTTTGCAACCGCACCACCAATAGCTCCGCAACCTATCAGCCCTAACGTCAAACTTTTTAAATTCCTTCCTTCATAATCAGGATGATTTACATTTTCTTTTTGAATATCAAGATAAGCTGGTAATATTTTTCTGATTAACACAAGCATTACACCAATAGTAAATTCTGCAACAGCTCCTTGACCGTATTGCTCCACATTGAAAACAGCAATATTATTTTGAGTACAACATTTCAAATCTATATGATTATATCCTGTAGAACGTGTTGCTACAATTCTCAAATTTTTAAATTTATTTATAACAGTTTCTGAAACAACAGAATTAATAAATACACTTACAATATCCGTTTCTTCCCATTGTTCATCAGTTAACACAGTCAATTCATTAAGAGGTTTGTTTATAAAAGTTATATCGAAATCAGGAAAAGAATGCCTATTAAAAAAGTCTTTTTCCGAATCTCGAAAATCAAATATCAACATTTTCATTTTAATACGCTCCTTTTTCTAAAAAGAATTATTGCGTACTAAAACTAAAATAACTATTAAACAATTCGGTAATTTATAGCATTATACAAAAAGAGCTTGTTGATTTAGCAAATCTCCAATTTCAAAAGCTAAATCTCCGCTTTGATGAGCCAAACGAATAACATCTGCAGCAGAACTTAATTGAGCAGAACGAGCATCTTTTCTGTCATGCATATGTTTTAAATATTTTTCTTGTTCTTCACCTTTTAACTCTGAATAATGTGAAACGTTATTCTTTTTCAATAAGCTATACATACTTTCTTTGCTTGATCTTACCATTGCAACGGCGCCATTCCAAACTTTATTTAAAAGCTCAATTTTTTCATCATTTTTTGCAATTGTTTCTTTCTTTTCTGCAACACGGTCT
>JAFQNY010000212.1 GCA_017395765.1 bacterium | reverse complement strand
CAAACCGAGTGTTTAATTATGATTATCAAAAATAGTAGTGACACCTTTAAATAATTTTGAAAAAGTTTTTTTAATTAAATCTGTTTGTGATAGGCCTTCATAATCAGAAAGCTTTATTTCTCCTATTTTTTTTACTGAATCCATCATAATATCTTCGCGATACAGATACTCTATTGGTTCACCTTTTGTAGTTAATAATGATGCAAATCCAGCTGGAGTTTCCCCTAAGATGTGTTCTGCAGTTAATGGTGCTTCGTTTTTTGTAACTAATGTTTTATAAAAATCTGATACTAATTTTTCAAAAGTTGTTTTACCTTCTTGCACAATCTTTCTATTCTCTGGAGTGAAAATTTTGGCTATTTTTTCATCATTATAATCATAGATGCTTTTTTCCATACATCGAAAATAAGCATTTTGACTGCGAATAAATAGCTTATCTTTTTTTAAGACATTCGTTGGTATTTGAAGTAATACAACATCATCTCCACGTTTCGCAGCTTGTTTTAATAAGCGAGCTTTCATTTCGACATCAGAATCTAATATCTTGTTCCAGTTCTTGTGGAAATTATCTAATTCAAAAGTAAAAACAGAACGTCCGGAACATTTGTCATAGCCTTGCCATAATCTTTTTGTTTTGAGCATTGATTCATAATTTTTTTTATTTGTTAAATGATATAGGAATTCGGGTGGGTCTGTAGAGAGCCCCGCTTTCGATAAAGATTCAAGAGTTGGCATTGTTGTTGCAACTCCTGTTTTTTGAGGATCAATCAATTCTGTTAGTTTTTCAATAGGCTTAGCACTTCTTTTTTGTTTTATTAAATATGTAGCTCCGATAGCTATTGCAACAGTTGCTAGTATTGCACCGCCAATAATTAAGCCTTTTTTCAACTTGCTATTTTTTTTATCTTCTAAAGCTTCGTTTTGTTCAACATTAGCAGCATTATTTTGAAAAGAATCACCTATTTCATTATTATTCTTTCCAAGTACAATACCAACATTGTTTTTTTTATGCAAAGCTGCATCACAAGAAGCTTTAGCATTACAAGTATTCAAATTTGTTGATTCAATTTTTTGCGTAATTAATCCCATAATATTCCCCTGTTATTTATATAAAGAATTTTTCTTATCTAAAATTGCTTTTTGAAACTAGTTTTTTAAGAAATGTTACAAACCATTATCAATCGCAATTAATTGTAATAAAAACACAGAAATTATCTCAAACTCAGTCCGAGTAGCGTCAACTTGCTCCCATTAAAAAAGGATAGGATTTATTCCTATCCTTTTTAATGCTGTCAATAGGATGAGAACCACCTTTTTGTGGTTCGAGCGCGAGCGAGCAGAGAGCGGAAGCCTACGTGAGATCACCCTGAACTTGAAAAAGATTTAACTTAATCTTATATTAATATTAGAAAAGAGGATTACTATGATAAACAAAAAATCAAGAGATGAAATAAAAAGAATGAGACACGCAGGACATATTGTTGCTCTTGTTCATAAAAAAATGAAAGAGGTTATCGAACCCGGAATTTCTACAAAAGAACTCGATTCTATTGCAATGGGAATAATAAAAGAAAATAAAGCTATTCCGACATTTCTTGGTTATCATGGTTTTCCGGGTTGCATTTGCGCTTCCATAAACGAAGCTGTCGTTCACGGAATCCCTTCCGAAAACATAATCCTTAAAGAAGGGGATATTATTGCAGTTGATGTTGGTGCTACCTATGGCGGTATGGTAGGTGATAGCGCTTGGTCATATGCAGTCGGTAAAATTTCACCGGAAAAGGAACATTTACTTAAAATTACGGAAGAATCTTTAATGGCAGGGATTTCAAAAATGAGAGCCGGCAATGTTTTAGATGATATTTCAGGCGCTATTGAGGATGTCGCAAATCGTGAAAAAATGGGAATTGTTCGTCAATATGGCGGACACGGTGTAGGCAGAGCTATGCACGAAGACCCATTTTTGTTCAATTACAGAGTTGGAGATAGAACCCCAATAAAATCAGGATACGTTATCGCCATTGAACCAATGTTAAATCTTGGTTGTGATGAGGTTGTTGTTCTTGATGATGAATGGACAGTTGTCACTAAAGACGGAAAACCATCTGCGCATTTTGAACATACAGTTCTAGCAACAGATGGTGAACCAATTTTATTAACTACATTGATGGAATAGTTTGCTATTAATAATCTCTTTCATTAGATTTTTCAAACTCTTCTCTAGAAATTCTTAAAAAATTATATCTAAACCAGTGTTTTTTTTGATATTTTGCATCTAAAACTTGGTTTTCTTGGTCTAATTTGTTTTTAGATTCTAATGCAACTTTATATTGCTCATTAACATTTTCAACATTTTTTTCGTAATTATCCATTACAGGAATATCAATACTTAAAGTTGAATAAGTTAATAAGTCTTTACCAGGTTTTTTATTATTTAACCAGTCAATAGTTTTAGTGGTTGTAGCACCACCAAATTCTTTGGCGATTTCAGTTGTAGTATTATAATATGCTTCTCTTGTTTTGCTATCTCTAACAGAGATTTTTTTTGTTTTAATTGTGTCTAATTGACTAAAATCGAAAGTGTAACCATATTTATTATTTACTTCTTTTTTAAATATTTGGATTTCTTTGCCGTCAATTATTCCGTTGTTATTACCACCATTTTCTATTTTATCTACTTGTAGTGCTAACGCTCTAAAACCATTTGTATTTTGAAATATAGCGTGTGAATATCCGTTGACCATAAAATAAGCTCCTTTTTATAATACTCTCTATATCTATATAAAGTATATATATTTTATAAAATTGCCTTTTTGCATAAGAATTGTTAAGAAATATTAACAAAATACCCTCTAGACAAATATAATTGTGTGTTATACAATTGTAAATAATTGTTAATATCTTAATCAAGAGGTAAAAATGGATCAAATTATTAAAGTAGCTTGGGATTTAAATGAAAATTCCGACAACAGATATAGATTAGTCTATGAAATAGCTGAACTTGCAAAAAAATTAGTTGATGAAACTCAAATGAAGAAAGCCCGAGACGAATTCGGATTCGAAGAAGTTGTTACAGAAAATTCTTACAAAAAAGAAAATCCTGTTGAACACGCTATTATGGTGAAGGCTTCCGAATCTGACAATACCGAATTGGTAGGTTAGATTCATATAATGTTTATAAAGGGGCTT
>JAFQNY010000211.1 GCA_017395765.1 bacterium | reverse complement strand
TTGAAAGTTTTTTATAATAACCGCAATCTACCAACGCAGCCTCGCCCATTTGATATTTACCGGCATATCCATATTTATTGAATGCCTTATAATTTCCTCCGGATTCACGTGCACCTAAATCGTTTAAAAAATCTTTTAATGTTTTCATACAAATTCCTTTCCGCAAAAACAAACGGACGACTGAAATTGTCGTCCGTTTGTTTATTTTGACTTTTTAATTACTTTTTAGTTATTTAACCAAGCTTCAATTCTTACTAATAATGGTATTCTTTTTTGGTTTTCTTTTTTTACTTTAGCAAGCTCGATATTTTTATTAAGGATTGCTTTTAGTTCATCAAATTCAACAAATGTAAACTCCGGAAATCTTTCTTTTAATGAATTATATTTTTTTTCTAAAGAAGTTAGAGTTTTAATCTTGCCCCTTCTTGTATCTTTTAGCATTTTCGCTTGTAATTCATTTGCAAGAGTTTCATTTACCTGTTTTGGGCTTTTGAAAGCTTGAACTTGACTGTTTAAATCTTTAATATAATCAACACCCCTGTACCATACTCTTCCGTCAACAGAAGTTTGACTTGAAGCCGGTTCAATCAAAACGTGATTTTTTCCTTTTTTATAACGCAACATTAAACTTTCAAAACCTGCTTTCTCTTTTGAAACATATAACTCCACATCTTTAGGAAGAGCTTTAACATACTTACGTATATTTTGGATACAGGCATTGGTATTTTCTCTTAATTTATTAATAGCACCATCAGTTATGGTCCTACCTTTAGAGTTATATTCACTTACAAGAGTTTTAATCTGTTCTACTTCAAGTCTTTTTACAGATTTAACAACCTCTCTGGTCATTTTACCTTCAAAATTCATATTATTATTTTTTTGTACATTGTACATAACCGGTGATATTTGCATAATACACACTCCTTTTTTACTAATTGCAACTTACTAATCGGGATAATTTCATTTTAGCAAAAAAAAACGGCGACAAGGATTTTCTGCGTTTTTTCTTTACAAAAATTAATTATTTACATGCACCTAGCTATCGTGAATTACTTAGCCGTAGCGGTAAGGTGGGCACATTTCATTTTGTCCACCTTACGGCTAAAACTTATTCCTGCGTTTTCGCTTCTGCTCTTCCAGCCATTCTACAAAGCTCATTGGTGCTTGTACAGACTGTTCACTAGGGTTGAGGTTGACTTGAGAAGAGGGTATTATGTTATTAGACTCAGTTTTGCCCAGGATTTGTTCGTTTGGTAGCAGAACTGAGATTTTGTTTTGTAATGCTGATGGGTAAGATAATTCATTCAAATTATAAAAACCTTTTATATTATCTTTGATACCATGCTTTTTATGATAAGGTAACTCATAATCAAGAATTTCAGCCTTATTTAACTCTTTTTTTTAGAGAGCCAAAATCTCTACCTGCATTGGGTTGTTTTGAAACTGTTTCTAAGCCAGATTGAGTATATTTTATATCACCGATTTGAGAATGTTTTGATTTAGTACCTTGAATATAATCTTTATAGAAATTCGTTTCTTTTTTTCTTAATAACTTTAAATTATCAATCTTCTTCAACTCTTTCCCGCGTATAGCTTTCTGTATGTTTCCGCAGACAGTTCCGGTAATATTTTAAACTATCAAGAATATTAAATTTTTAATAATTCTTTTAAGTCTTGAGCTTTAGTAAAATCACCTTCTTTTTCATATAGAACAATGGCTTTGAGAAAATCTTTTATCATACTGTTGTTATCATTTAACTTGTAATAAACTATCGCTCGATTATGATAAACTTCTGCTATAGAATCCAAATTAATGGAATCTATGTCATTGCCTGACTCCAACAAACATATAGCTTTTGTATAATCCGATAATGCTTTTTTATAATTTCCTTTATAAAAAGCATATAAATTTCCTCTATAATAATACGCTGGTATAATTGAATTCTTTGCATATTTGATTGCCAAAGTAAAATTTCTCAAAGCCTGTTCTTTATTTTTTTTAAATAATAAAGCCAACCCTTTATAATAATATGCACTTGCCTCTTTAGGATGCTTTTTTATTATTGTATCCAAAATTTCTAGAGCTTCGTCTTCTCTTGAATTTATCACATAAAGTGAAGCTTTCCCCAAATAAGGACTTGTGTAATTTTTATCTAAGGAAATAGCTTTTTCATAATCCATTAAAGCTAAATCATACTTATTTAACATTTTATAAACATTAGCTCTATTATTATATAAATAAGGATTTTCAGGATAAGTTTCGACACATTTATCATATACAAGAATTAAATCCATAATTTTTTTTTGTTTAAATAAAGAGCTTGATGATTCTTCTAAATCATCAAGATTACAAGAATAATTTTTAGAAAAACTTGCCTTGGTCAAATAGAAATCTTGACTTGAGTCATAAAAAACTGTTTTCGCAAAAACACTTTCTGTAAAACACAAAAATAATACAAATAATAAAATTAATACTGAATAAGTCTTGCGCATATTAATTTCCTTTACAATATTAGATTAATAAAAATAAATGACTTTGTCTATAGTTAAAAGTAGGTGACTTAAGCCACCTACTTTTAATCAATTAACGTTGCAACCTTTTCATTAATTTATTTAACAACTTCTCTTTTTCTTCCTCATCTTCAATTATCACATCCATTACCGTAAAGAAGTTTTCTAAAGCTCCTTTTTCTTGGAGACTATAGCCATGATTATTTGGAATATTTTTTAATGTGTCAGCTCTTTTTTTAAAGTCATAATCATATTTTTCCTTTCTATTTAATTAGGAAAAATTATTTACTATACCCTTTATATTTTTTATTATATTTAGCAACAGAGTGAAAATTATAAGTATAAGTCAAAGGTTCATTAGAATCTTTTATAAAATTTATTTTTGTAAAATATCTTTCAAAATCATAATAACCATCTGTTTTTGTATTCAAAATTCTTATTCCTTTTTCAGGATAAAAGTTAAAAAAGCCTAAATCGTCATTGTAATTATTATTGATTTTTTGCAAAATAAATAATGCAATTCCCTCTCTACACCAAGAAGAAGGTGCATTAATATAACCTATCACTTCGTTAATACCATCCGGATTCAAATCATAAAATACAGCTCTAACATCTTCTAATTTATACCCGAAAGCTTCATGAACTTGTTTAGATGTCATATTTGCCTTTTTTAGAGCATATTCATATAGTATTTTAGAAGCTTCTTTATCCCATTTTTTATCAAGATAAAGAATCTCTTCTGCCAAACAAGGTAACGTTAAAAATACAAACAATATTAATAAAATAAATTTTTTCATAATTAAATTTT
>JAFQNY010000210.1 GCA_017395765.1 bacterium | reverse complement strand
TTTACCTGAGACTTTAGAATGGTTTAAAACTTTTTTAAATGATTTTGAAGTTGCGATTATTTCTAATAATAAGAATGATAAGTATATTGAAAACGCTAATAAAATAGCACCTTGTAAAGTTATAGGACGAGCAGATAAACCGAACCCCAAGATTATGGGTGAATATTTAAACTCTGTAAATATCGAGCCTAAGAATGCGGTAATGATTGGTGACAGACCGCTAACCGATATTCTTGCAGGCAAATTATTGGGTTGTAAAACTATTTTGGTCGGTTCAATTAATCCAACAGAAAATCTACCTACAAAATTTGTTCGAGCGTTAGAAAGAAGTACTATAAGAAGATAATTCTTGATTTTTTTCTTTGTAAGGAATATGATATATTACACAATATAAATAGCGATATGTGAAGGTACATTTATGAAAATCCAATCAATCAATCCCAACATTAATTATGGTCTTTTTGCTGTAAAAAATAACCAACAAAACAAACAAAACCAAAGTATTACTAAAACAGATGAATCATTGATGTTAAAAGATTTAACACATAATATTTCACTTGTTAATTTCAAAGCATCAAAAACTCCGCCGGTTAATATTTCAAAGTTGCCTTTGGATGAAAAACTAACTGTAATGTTTTCACAGTTGCAGTTTGGTGAAGTTGTTACAGTGGGTAAAAGTCTAAACGAAGTACAAAAAGGTTTAAAAAAATTAGTTGATACTTTTGACGGCGTAATTAAAAAGATTTTTTATATAGAACATGGCGGTATCGGTGTTCCTATGGCATTTTCTTTGGACAGTTTTAATTCATTAAAATGTCATAATCTTGGTGAGGATGATATTTATATAGCAACTGAAAACCAATATTCAACTGTTTTTCCGGATGATATTTGGTATTTGAATGAAGAAGATGTGATAATAAACAAATCTCAAAAAATTCCTGTTAGAATAAAAGTTCCTGATGAAAAATTTTATTTAAACCAAATATTTTATCATTCACCGGAACTTTCAAATGTTTATAACTATGAAAATATTCTTTCAGAAAAACTTATACAACAAAACCTAGAAACCTTTGAATATCTTGTTAAAGGTGAGTTAATTGATAAAAAAGAAGAGGTTAAAAAAGGTTTATCTTTTGCGGATGTTGGCGGTTTAGACGGTGTAATAACTAAACTTAAAAAAGGAATTATTTATCCGATAAAATTCCCGTATGCATATAAAAATAGAAATATAAATAAAGGTTTTATTTTGCATGGACCTCCGGGAACAGGAAAAACATTGTTAGCACAAGCGTTAGCAAATGAAATAAATGCAAATTATGTAAAATTAAATGGCTTGGAAATGGAATCAAAATGGGTCGGTGAATCAGAAGAAAATTGGCGAACCTTGTTTAGTGGCGCTAAAGAATGTCAACCTTCCATTATATTTATTGATGAATTTGATGCAGTTGCACGTGACAGAGGCGGTCAAGATGTCCATGGTGACAAAGTTGTAAACCAACTTCTGACCTTAATGAGTGATGTTGAAAAAGAAAATCAACAAGTTTATGTAATAGCTGCGACAAACAAATTGGATACAATCGATAAAGCAGTTTTGCGTTCAGGAAGGTTTGGAGAACATATAGAAGTAAATGCTCCTGACAGAAAAGGGTTGAAACAAATTTTTGATGTTCATACGCGTAATGAAAATATTGATAGAGATTTTGATGAAAGTAAATTTTTGGATGAATGTGCTGTTCAAAAATTTACAGGAGCAGATATAGCATTTTTAGTAAATAAAGCACATGAGAATTCTTGGGAAAGATGCGGAATTTACGAAAAAATGGAAGAAAATAATTTGTTCGAATCTGATTTATTGGATGTCAAACTAACTCAAGCTGATTTTGATAAGGCACTGGATGAAATAGTTAAATCCAGAAAGCAACAAACCAGAAAACCAATAGGTTATACTAAATAATCAGCTTGCATGAATGTTTGTTTATGCTACCATGAACACATAAGGAGAAATATATTATGAAAAATTATGAATTATTAACGGTATTTAAACCAAGTCTTGATTCAGAAGAATTAGACAAAGCTGTTGAAAAAGTTACAGAAGAAATTAAATCATATGAAGGTTCAGTTGAATCTGTAGATAAAATGGGTCGTAAAAAATTAGCATACGACGTTCAAGGATACAGAGACGGTTATTTTACAAACCTAGTTGTTTCACTTCCTGCAGCATCAATTGTTGAGTTCAAAAGAAACTTGAAACTTAACGACAATGTTTTGAGATTCATGTTTATGGAAGTTTCTAAAAAAGCTCAAACAGTATAGTTTGGAATTAATACATTAGACTTTTTTAGAAAACAAGAAGGAGAATTAAAAAATGGCGCTTGCTAAAGCAGTTGTAACGGGTTCTGTATTCAGAGCACCTGAGAAAAGATTCACACAAAACAATATACCTGTTTCATCTTTTGTGTTAAACATCGGTGAAAGAGAAGAGATGTTGATTAGAGTTGTTGTGAAACGTAATTCATTAGATGAAGTAGTGTCTTCAATTTCAAAAGACGATAGAGTTCTTGTAGAAGGCAGATTACAAATTACAACTGTAAAAAGCGACACCGGTGCAGAAAGACGAATTTTCGAGATTGATGCAAATACTATCGAGATGATGGGTGCCGGAGCTCCTGTAGGTGTGTCATCAAGTTCTTCAAATTCAGATATCGTAAAATTTTCTAACGAAGAATTTGCTGATGAACTAATCGGCGAAGATGAAATCCCGTTTTAGTGCTACGCACATAGATAAGGGTTTTTAGATAAAATATAAAGAACCGTTTTAGGTCGAATAAATAGGTTCAAAAATGTAAAAATAGGCTAGAAAGGCGAAAATAAAAATGGCAAAAATGGAAAACGATAGAAAAAAACGTAAAACTTGCTCATTCTGTGCAGATCACGTTGAATATATCGATTACAAAGATGCAGCAAAACTTAAAAGATACTTAACAGAAGCAGGAAAAATCATTCCTAGAAGAGTTACAGGAAACTGTGCTGAACACCAAAGAATGGTTGCTAAAGCTATCAAAAGAGCTAGAGAAGCTGCAATTATTAACTATGTATTTGACTAATAATAATAGTTAAAAGGTATAATGAGAATGGTGGATATTTCTGCCATTCTCGTATTTTAAAAAGCTAAGTAAAGGATGAAATTATGGACGGCAAAATTACAATCAGATCAGACAGAAAAGAAGACTATACTTTCCAGTATAAAGGTGAAGATGTAACTCTAAGAGCCGGAAGTATTGTTAGTATTGCTGATGGATTATCAGAAGTTGTATTTCCGACTTGTGTAATGAAAATAGTTAAGAATTTGATTGTTATAAAAGACGATGTAAAATAAAATTTTTGATAAAAAGAAAAAAGATGACTATTAAGTCATCTTTTTTTTTTGAGGTTAAAGTGTATTATTAATCCTATTTAACGATTGACCTTCTTAAAAAAAACGATACAATAAAAGTATGGAAGTATGCTTCGATAAATATTCCTTAATGGTCAATGGAAAAAGAGTTTTTGTAAAAAGCGGTGCATTTCACTATTTCCGAACCCCCGGAGAAGAAATGGCACGTGACCGTTTTATGAAAATGAAAGCCGGCGGTTATAATACCGTAGATATTTATTTTAACTGGAATTATCACAGTATAAGACAAGGTGAATACGATTTTACAGGGATTAAGGATGTAAGAAAAGTTTTAAAAGCGGCTCAAGATGTCGGACTCTTTGTAATTGCTCGTCCTGGACCGTTTATTAATGCCGAAGTCAATGCGGGCGGTTTACCGTTTTGGCTTTTAAGAATGGAAGATGTCATTCCTCGTAACCGTAAAGGCACAGAGTATCATTATTCAGAAAAATATATGGAATATATTGCTGAATGGTATGACCATATAATCCCGATTATCAGAGAATTTGATAATATTATTCTTTTTCAGATAGAAAACGAATACGCAACCGATACAATGGAAGAGGATTACATGCGTAAACTTTATCAAATGGCTCGTGATAGAGGTATAACATGTCCGATATTCCATAATGATGCTTATTTTGCCGGATTATGGGCTGATTGTGTTGATATTTATGCGCTTGACTTGTATCCGTATATAAATCCTAACCAAAATTGGAAACAGGATAATTTTTGTTTTGATACATTAGATAATGTTGAAGATATTTTTCGCTGTGCGAAAGAAAATTCTCCGCCATTTATTGCTGAAATGCAATCAGGTTGGTTTGATAAATGGGATGGATTAGGTTACAAGCATATTCGAGATGCGTTGGGCGATGAACATATTAATATAATGACAAAGACCGCAATATCTCAGGGCGTTACGTTGTTTAATCATTATATGGTGGCTGGCGGAACAAATTGGGGTGATTTGGCTTGCGATGAGGTTTATACAAGCTATGAATTCACTGCACCGATTGATGAGTTTGGAATCCCGCAAAGCAACTATTTTAAATCTAAAGAGTTGAATTATTTCCTTGATTCTTTTGATTTAACTTGTACTGAGCCTAAAGATTTTGAATTTTCTCAAGAAAATATTTATGCAAAATTACGTCATGACAACATAAATAATTGTGATTGGTTATTTATAAGAAATATGAATCCCGAATCAACGGAAATAAAACTTCCAAACGGAAAATCTATTATTTTAAAACCTTATGATATGAAGATTTGTCCGATAGATTTATGTTTAAAAGCTTGCGAAGTTGAGTTTTCGGATTTGGAAATTTTTGCAAGATTACAGAATGATGAAGAGGAAACAATCTTTTTATTAGCTGATAAAAATGCAAATATTTATATTAAAGACTATGAAACGGTTAACGGAAACAGGAAGAACTATGACCATTTCACACTTGAAAAAGACGGTAAGAAAACTCAATTTGTATTTCTAACAAAAGATTTGGCTGACAGAAGTTGGCTCTTGGGTGATAAAATGATATTCAATGCAGATTATGTATTACCTAACGGAGTTGCAGCTGTCGAAAGAAATACAGAGATTGCGTATTATGATTTGAAATATAAGTTTTCTACAAAAACCTGTATTGTAAACGAATTTAGAGATTATACAAAACCAAAAACTTTAAAAATTTCGAGTGTAGAATTTTGTTCACCTGAAATAGATATTGATTATGATTATTCTAATTGGGAAAAAGTCGGAGAAAAAACAGATTCACTTTCTTGCGAGTTATATGATGAATTTGTTTGGTATAAAACACAGATTCCTAATAATTTAACTGAAATTACATTGAGTGCAAGACATCTATTTGCGGTATATATAAACGGAAAAGAAGTTTTAAACAGAAACAGTTATAAAATAGAAAAACTTCAAGAAGTTCCGGAAACTATATCAATACCTTTGAACGAGAAGGTTTTGAATAAAGAAATTAATGAGTTAACGATTTTGGTACAAAATTTGGGATTTGACAAAGGGTTTTCTGGCGATACAAATAACCCTCGAGGACTTGTTATTTGTGAAACAACACCTCAAATTCCATTGGATTTCAGAGTCTGTGAAAAACTTTCTCTTGAGCGAAAAGATTGGCGAGAAAGCGATAATCCTTATTTAACAAAGATTACAGCGAATTTTGATATTGATTTTAAGGATGATATATTTTTTGCAAAATATATTTCTTTTGAAGATTTTAGATGTCGTAGGGCAACCATTTTTCTTAATGGTGTAAAAATCGGACGTTATATTAAAAGAACTCATGTTCAGGACAAATTTTATTTAATAAATGAGTTTTTAAAACCGCATAATACCTTGGAAATAGTTGTGTGGGAAAAAGACAGGAATGTAAAATCCCCTTGGGGATTCAAATTTGATATGAAAAATGTTAAAATAAAGTTAGGCACATTTAAAAAATATCAACTTTTTAAATAATATATGAGGTGTTCTTATGGTCGTAGTTCCTGAATTTTTAATCAAAAGAATCTATCAAAAAGGTTCTTTAAAAAAAACTGATGACGGTGCATGTGTGACATTGAAAAATGTTTTGGGTCCGGGGTTTATAAGCGGATTCAATTATGTAAAAATCAATGATGTTGTCTATGAACCATCTGAGGTAAAATTTGTTACTAACGGACAAGAGTTATTAGGAACAGAGGTTTCTGAAGCAAATCCCGTTGCATTCAGACTTGGTCAATCAGGTACATTGATAATGACCGGCAAACTAAGTGTTAATGACGGTTTAAACAAAATCGTAATTGAAGCTATGAATCCTGAAGCAGGAAAAGTAGTGTTGTCTGTGGAAGATACCGTTTAAAATAAATTTAATTGAGGTGCTACTATTTCAGGATTTTCGTTATCAGACTTTTTGCGTCCTGCCAAGTTTTTAGAGAAATCTTTTTGTAATTTTTGCATCAATTCTTGGGAGCGATCAATTACATGGATTGGTAAACCTGCCATTTTGGCAACTTGAATCCCGTAACTCTTACTTGCTCCGCCTTGTACAATTTTACGTAAAAACTCAATCTCTCCGTTTTCTTCTGAAACGGTTATTCTATAATTTTTTATTTTAGGCAAGGATTTTGTCATAACATTCAATTCATGATAATGTGTCGCAAAAATACATCTTGCTTTGATTTTTTCTGCAATATATTCTGCTACGGACCAAGCAATTGCAACTCCGTCATAGGTACTTGTTCCTCTTCCGATTTCATCTATCAATATAAAACTTTTTTCTGTAGCTGTGTTTAGAATGTAAGCAGTTTCTGTCATTTCCACCATAAAAGTTGATTTACCCAGAGTTAAATCATCACTTGCACCAACTCTGGTGAAAATTTTGTCCGTAATTCCGATTTTTGCATAATCAGCCGGTACAAAAGAACCTATTTGGGCTAATATTATTATTAATGCATTTTGACGCATATAGGTGGATTTACCTGCCATATTTGGCCCTGTTAAAATCATAAATTGAGTGTCTGCGGTGTCACCATATGACAGTTCTAAGTCGTTTGCTACATATGTACCAAGCGGAAGAATTTTTTCTAAAACAGGATGTCGTCCGTTTTTGATTACAAATTCAGTTCCGTCGTTAACCTCCGGACATACAAAATTTTGTTCAATAGCAATTTTTGCAAAAGATAGAAATACATCCATCTCTGCAATTTTTGTTGCAGTCTCTCTTATAATACTTACAAACTCTTTGGAATATTCTCTAAAATCGGTAAACAATTTATATTCCAAATCATTTGATTTAACTTGAGCGGTCAAAACTTCATCTTCATGTTTTTTCAATTTTTCCGTAATATAACGTTCTCCGCCGGTCAAAGTTTGTTTTCTTATATAATGACTCGGTGCTTTACTCAAATGAGAGTTTGAAATTTCGATATAATATCCGAAAACTTTGTTAAATGAAACTTTAAGATTTGGAATTCCGGTTTCTTGACGTTCTTTTTCTTCATATTTTCTTAGCCAAGATTCTCCGTTAAATAATAAATCTCTGTAATAATCTAAAGTTGCGTCAACATTTTCTTTAATAACTCCGCCTTCTTTGATTACATTAGGAGGGTCATCGTTTATTGTTCTGTCAATTAAGTTTGCGTATTCAATCAGATTTTGAAGTTCCGGCTCAATATTTTTAAATAAAGTTATACCAAGAGCTTTAGCTGATTCAATGAGTTTTGGTAAAACCGACAAAGTGATTTTTAAACTGATAAAATCTTTTGGACTGGCAGAGCCGTTACTCATTCTTGTTGAAAGCCTTTGAATATCATAAATATCTCTTAGAGCGACTTCGATATTGTATCTTTCTTCTGAATTATCGAAAAGTTTTTTTACAATATTTTGTCTTTCAATAATTCGTTCTTTAGTTTTTAAAGGCTGGCAAATCCAATTTTTTAACAAACGAGCACCCATATTTGTTGTTGTTTTGTCGATTGCCCAAATTAAAGAACCGTATTTATTTTTTTCTCTTAAAGTTTCAGTAAGCTCCAAATTCTTACGAGTATGAACATCCATACTCAAATAATCTGATAACTCATATATTTCAATTCGATTAAAAGTCGGGAAACCGTCTTTCATGTTTTCCCAGATATAAGCCAATACGCCCGCAGAAGCTCTGTAAGCAATTTCGTTGTTGTTATAATCAAATCCGTCCAAAGTGGTTAATTTGAAAACGCTTTTTAAGTTGTTCTGTGCAAAATTCGATTCAAAAATCTTAGCCGGAACTTTAACACAATTATAATTTGCAGTGATTTCTTCAGGTAAATCAACAGTTTCTTCCGGAACAATTTGAAAAGGCTCTAATTTTAATTTTTTTGCAGGAGCAACTATTTCAGACGGTTGAATCCTTGCTAATTCAGCAATAAGGGCTTCATATCTGAGATTAGCGGCTTTAAACTCTCCGGTTGAAATATCTGTGTATGCAAATCCCCAGTTATCATTTTCTTTGAATATAGCGCAAATATAGTTGTTACTAACTTGGTTTAAATACTTACTTTCAACCAAAGTTCCTGCGGTAATGATTCTGACGACTCCTCGTTTCACCAAACCTTTAGCTTGTTTTGGATCTTCAAGTTGTTCGCATATAGCAATTTTATAATCTTTTGCAACCAGTTTTTCAATATAATTATCCAGTGATTTAACAGGGATTCCTGCAAGAGGAATTCTGCCGTAAACTTTGCCGGCATCTCTTCCGGTGAGTGTTAATTGTAATTCTCTTGATAAAAGCTCGGCATCTTCAAAAAAAGTTTCATAAAAATCCCCAAGTCTATACAATAAGATAGCTTCAGGATTCTCCCTTTTTATTGTTAAATATTGTTTCATTACATCAGTAGTATCTTCTAAAACGACATCGATACTATTGATATGATTGATTTCACTCTTTGTCATAGATATAATTGTACATAATATAAAATAAAGGTGCAAGTTATGTTGAGATTAATTAAGATTATTTTTAATGCTACTCTTTTGGTTCTTGCGTTTATTGGTTTTAACGCAATAGGCGGGCAAAAATATGTTGAAAGTGCAAAAACTCATATAACCAAATTTATCCAAGAAAAAACACTAGAAAATGCAAAAAAATTCGGAGATTTTTCTAATTTGCATGAAGAATTTGAAATCGATAGTACCGTAAATTTGTTTGGATATAAAGCTGTTATCGCTGAACATAAGGTTTCAGGTCAAAAAATGTGTATTGTGGATTCTAAGAAAAAACCTTTATTAACTCAAAAAGATATTAAAAGTGATAAACTTGAAACTCAATTACAAGATTTGGCAGACAAATTTAAATACCAATCTGTCTCATTTCACGAAATCAAAGTTGTTTCCAGAGGAAATATAAATGTGTACGGCAAGCAAGTGCCTTACGCTAAATTTGAAGCAAAAGCTAACAAATTGCCTTTTTCTGATTTATCAGGTATTGTTGCCAGTGTAACAACTGCTGATAATAGTGAAAAGCTTATTTTATCACTAAGTGAGAAAAAACGATATTCACAATTAATTGCTGAAGAATTTTATAAAAATATTAAAGAAAATTAGTTTATTATGACAAAAATTTTTAACAAAAGTTTAATAGTTATTCTGATATGTGTTCTTTTTGTATTACCTGTTTATTCACGAGTTGACAGGACTTCTGAAGAATATTTAAAAAATAAAAAACACCTTACTCCGATTACTCCTGTTGTTGAAAATTTTGCTCAAACTGTTGTTAAATCAGCTCTTAAAAAAGAAACCGGACGGAATTTTAAAGTTAAATTTGCGGCATATACATTATCAAGTATGCGTAAAGGGATTTTTAAATCCATGGAAGTTTACGGGAATGACGTTGTTGTAAAAGGTTTAAACTTGTCATATGTTCACCTTAAAACTTTAACTGATTATAACTGGATTGATTATAGGCAAAATCCTCCGGTGTTTAAGTCAGACATAAATTGTGCATACGAAATCGGAATAAGCGAAAGCGCACTTAATACAGCTTTAGATTTGCCTGAATATCAAGAAAAATTAAAAAAAGTTAATAAAAAAGCATATCCTTTGTTTGCGGTTAATGATGTGGACGTCAAGGTTAATGATAGCAAAAT
>JAFQNY010000209.1 GCA_017395765.1 bacterium | reverse complement strand
TCTTATCCTGAAACAAAATTAACTAAAAGATTAAATAACTTAGCAGGTTTATATATCGCATCAGTTCAGGACAACGCTGATTATATTGAAGATAAAATTGCAAGTAGCAGTTTTTACAGAGCTCAATTCGGTCTTAACTAAGTTTGATAATTGCATTTATATCTTGTTTTCTGATATGATGTACTCATGATTAAGTTTTTATTAATTAGCGAGGACAGTGAGAAAGAGTCTTTAATAAGAAGCGTTTTTTCATCAGATGAAGTCATTTGCAGTACTGATGAAACACTTATTATTGATACATTGAAAGTTGATGAACCAGATATTGTTATTATTGACGGAGATATACAGTCCCTTGAAATAAAAACGCTTTGCAAAAAAATAAAACAATATCCCGTAATAGTTTTATTGGTGCTCGGAGAAGTTCAACATAACAAAGATGTCACCCGTAACGCTAACTTATTCATTAAAACGCCGATTGATAAAAAACTTCTGTCCGCAACAATTGATTCAAGCTTAAAAACAAGACAATCTCTGTTAAAGATGACACAAGCAAACCAAGAACTTGCAAGAAGTCTTTATCAGTTAAATGTTTTATACGATACAAGCTCTCAATTAGCAGGCTCGTTAGACAAGGATAAGCTTCTGAAAATCATGACTGAGGGAATTGAAAAATCCCTTAACTTTGACTTGGCTTGCACGCTGATGTTTCGATCAGAAAGAGAACCGGTCTTGTTAATTAACTCTTTGTACAAAGTCTCAGACCGTCTTTTAGAAGCCCTTAAACTTCGTGCAATTTTAAGCTATAAATCTTTGTTAAGCGATCCGCCTTTTGAAATAAAAATCGGAAATTTAAAAATAGAAAAAAACATCAAGCATAATATTCAAGAATATGATTTTTCTATACTCAGATACGACAATATTTTTGCACCAATAATGCTTGGGGAAGAGTTTTTTGGGTTTACTGAAATTTATAGAGAAAAACCTTTTTCTACAGAAGATGCAACTTGTTTTCAAACTTTGGTTCAACAGGTTGCAATACCTCTGCAAAGCGCTTCTTTTACACAAGAATTGAAAGCTACAAACAGAAAACTTCAAAAGCTTGAACGTCTCAAATCAGAATTTATATCAATCGTTTCTCACGAACTAAGAACACCTTTAACTGCAATTAAAAACGCAATGGATATTATTCTTAGCGGTAAAGCCGGCGACATGACAGAAAATATTGAAAAATTCTGTTCAATGGGCAAACGTAACGCAATACGACTTTCAGGTATTGTAAATGACTTGTTGGATATTTCAAAAATAGAAGCGGGTAAAATGGACTTCAAATTTGAATTAACTAATATTGAGCCCGTAATTGAATCCGTAAAAAATAATTTAACGGAAGTTGCAAAAGAAAAGAATTTAACAATATCATACAAACCTTTAACAGAGTCGGTTGAAGTTTATGCAGATTCTAACAGAATCGAACAAGTTTTAACAAATCTTGTGTCAAATGCCATAAAATTCACACCCGAAGCCGGCAATATTGAAATTACTTCTAAAATTATTAATGCCAGAGAATTACAGTATGACCAAAGCTTTGAAGAAGATATTAAGAATCTGCAAGGTAATTACTTGCAAGTATGTGTAGAAGATCACGGTATAGGAATTGAGCGCAAAGATTTGAATCACGTTTTTGACAAATTTGCGCAAATCGAAAATTCTCTGTCAAGACAAGTCGGAGGCTCCGGACTTGGATTACCTATTGCCAGACAGCTTATGGAATCACATAATGGTGCTATTTGGTGTGATTCCGAGATTAACAAAGGTTCTAAGTTCTATTTTGTTATTCCTGTCGCTAACGATAAAAGCAATTTCAATATGATAAAAAAACAGCTTATCCAAAAAGCTCGTTCAAACGGAACAACCGTTGCCATAATAAAAATTAAATCAACAAAAGATATTATTGAAAACTTAATGAAAGAAGAAAACTTACTTAATAAAACATATATGTCAAATTCTTTGGTTGAAACGGACGAAAATCTAACTTCATTATCAATGGTTGTTGTTGACGGAGATAAACCTTCCGCAGAATTTCTAAAGAAAAAAATTGATTCAGTAACTTCACAAAAAGAGAATATTTACGGAAAATGTGATATAATGTATTCATACGAGATTGAAGGGGATATGCATGAAAAAGATTCTTATAGTAGATGATGAACAAGATATTGTTGAAAGTCTAAAATTTGTACTTGAGGTTTCCGGATATGTTTGCTACACCGCCTTCAACGGTGAAGACGGGTTAAGATTAGCCAAAGAAATCATGCCGGATTTAATTATCCTTGACGTTATGATGCCAAAAATTAACGGCTATAAAATTAGCCGTCTTTTAAAGTACGATAACAAATATAAAGATATTCCCATTATAATGGTAACAGCTCGTTCCCAGCTTGAAGATAAAGCTATCGGCGAAGAAACCGGAGTTAACGAGTATATAACCAAGCCTTTTGAATTAGATCAAATTGTCAAAAAAGTTGAAGAATATTTAAAATAAGGCTATATTATTTCCCTCTCCGAGGGTGGGGTGTTTTATTTTTTTTAATTTTTGACTGTGGTACTTTCTTGTACCGACAAGAAAGTACCGCAAAGAAGCTCTCGCGCTGAAGCTCCGTTCACTAATTAACTGTAACGCTCAACC
>JAFQNY010000208.1 GCA_017395765.1 bacterium | reverse complement strand
TCCTATATTTAATGGATAACAAAGCCTCCAAAATATTGTTTAATATATTCAGAATAGTATAAAATTGGAGATAATTATGGATATATTTGCAGTCATAGGTGTTTTCTTCGGAATCACAATGATTTTAATCGGTCAAGCAATGGAAGGCGGAAACATTGGCCAATTACTACAAATTACGGCATTCTTTATTGTAATCGGTGGTACAATGGGTGCGGTTATTTTAAGCTTCCCTCCTGCTACATTAAAAGCTGCAATATTAATTCTAAAAGACGTCTTTTTCCCGCCAAAATCTAACTTCGAAGCTTTAATCACCGAAATCGGCGGATTTGCAACAAAAGCCAGAAAAGAAGGTATTATTGCCTTGGAAAAAGAAGCCGGTGGTGCTTCAGATCCGTTACTTTCTCTTGGCCTGGGTGCTGTTGCCGACGGTAACGACCCGTCACTGGTCAGAGAAATGCTTGAAAACCAAATCGAACAACAAGAACAATATGTAAATAATGCAGCAAAGGTATTTGAGTCATTTGGTGGCTATTCACCAACCTTAGGTATTATCGGTGCTGTTATGGGACTTATTCAGGTTATGCAAAACCTCTCAGACCCGTCTAAATTAGGTGCCGGTATTGCAGTTGCTTTCGTAGCTACAATTTATGGTCTGTTTGCAGCAAACTTATTAATGATTCCTTTAAGTACAAGGATTAAGTTTATATACCAAAACGTATTTTTGTATAAAAACATGATTTTAGAAGGCGTACTTTCCATTCAAGCAGGAGAAAGCCCTGTTTTAATCGAAAGAAAATTACGTTCATTCATTTTAGAAGATAACAATTCGGAAGCAAAAGCTAATGGCTAAAAAACAGAAACATCCTGAACATGAAAATTTAGAAAGATGGTTGGTCTCATACGCCGACTTTATCACTCTGCTCTTTGCAACATTTGTTGTACTTTATGCCTTAGCTCAAGTAGATGCCGTTGACTTCGCTAAACTGGAAGAATCTTTAAAACATGCTTTTAGTCAAAACACATTGCTTGAAGGACAACAATCTATTATGGAAGGCAGCGATTCTCTGTTTGACCAACAGCAAGCCAATTCGTTTATTCCGTCATTGATGTTGGAATATATTAGCCCTAAATATGAAGAAGACTCTTTCAAAGAGATTGAACAAGAAATTAAAGAATTAACAGAAATAGGGGAGCTTGACGGAATAAGCTCTAAAATAACAGAAAAAGGGTTATTACTAACCTTCAACGATAAATATTTGTTTGCCCCGGGTTCTGCAAACTTAGACTCTCCGGCGAAAAAACTTTTGGATAAAGTCGGAGTTTTAATCTGTAAAAAATTTGTACTACATCACATGATTGTTGAAGGCCATTCAGACAGCTATAGTATCAATAGTAATAAATACCCATCAAACTGGGAACTTTCCGGAGCAAGAGCTTGCTCTGTTGTAAGATATCTAATAAACAGATTCAATTTTGCACCGTCACTGTTTTCAGCAGTAAGTTATGCTGATACAAGACCTTTAGAAACTTCGATTTCACCTAAAGACCCGATTAACAGACGTGTGGAAATTTTAATACTTAAAAATAAATACAAAAATCAATTCGCTACAAGAAACGATAGTGCTTTATCTCTTTCAAAAGCTCAACAAGATGAAATTCAAAGAAAAAGAGCTGAAATCATAAAAAAGGTGGAAGGAGATTCAATTTCTTTAGCAGCTCGAAAATTATTAGAAGAAAACCGCAACAGACTTCAAAAAGAAAAACAAAAGAGCGAAAAATTATCTAAAAAGAACATGGAGTTATATGTAAATCTCGATACGGAATCCGATTCTGATAATGAAAATCTGCCTAAAATAGAAAAACGTATTATTAAACTTAACACAGATATTCCGGAAGACGAGGATTTTGGATTATGATAACTCATCTTGTAGGACTCTCATTAGGTCCGACATCGGCTATTGAAAGCGGTATCGCAATCCGAGAAGCTCAAACCGGAAAATTAATTTACCTTGATAAACTTTTTTCAATGAGCGATATCGAACTGTTTTTCCAAAATTACACATCCCTCAAAAATTCTGTAATTTGTATATCTTTGCCTTGGGATAATACAATGCTTGACGGGAAATGGAGAGTTTTGTCCAAACCATATCAACTTATACACACTCTCGGCAACTTCCCAAATTCTGAAAACTGGATGCAACGATTTTCACCGAGAGGAAGCGAGTTATTTAGAGATTTAGCTTCTCAAGGTGCTGACATATCAAGATTTGAAGTTTATCTATCAAGACAAAAATTAAATTTATACTCTAACTACAAAGAACGCTCATCGGCTGATTGTAAATTTTTACAATCAATCCTAAAATGTGAATATGGGTTTGAAGAACTTCCAAGTAACATGATGCCTGTTGCGCAACTTGAAGCTATTATCGGAACAGTTCTGGCTCAAGAAAAATTAAAAAATAATACCGCTAAGATTTTTGAATTCAAAAACTTAGATGTCATTAATATCAAATAAAAATTTCATGTTAATATATTAACAAATGTAAAAAAATAAAAATTTATTAGCAAATTCTAAAATTTAGAAGCTTTTATCAGGGTAACAAAGTGTGTTTTGAAAGGAAATATTATGACATCATATTTACATTCTTATGATAATTATCAATCCGACCCGGCTAACTACAATGCAGTTAAAATAAGAATCAACAACCCGACGGTTACAGTTCCGGAAAATACCAATCCAGCACTATATAATAATTACAAAGCTGTAGACGTTGAAGTCAACAATCCGTCAGTAATTATAAAAAAAGATCCTACATATAATTATCCTATAGCTAACGATTTTGTAACAGCTGAGTACGCAATACCAAGAAATTATAATTTACCTGACATTACACCCATTGCAATTGCACAGCTAACAAACTTAGTTAACAACAAAACACTTATCAATGCCGAATTAGAATTATCAAAAGTTCCGGCATTGAACAGCACCGTTACAGAACATTTTGTTATTATAGAAGAAGAACCTGACTCGGCTGAAATTATATCGATTGAAGAATCAGCAGAAGATTCGGTTAAAAAAGATGAAGCTACTCAAATATTGGTCCCGGAACCAAATTTGACAACAACGGAAGCTGAAAAAAAACACAATGTGACATTCAACGGAAAAAATCAAAAGGTTGAAATAGTGCCTCCTGTTGATATAAAACCGGAAGTAAATGTTATTAAAGTTGTAACAAATCTTAAATCACAGAATTATGATATCCAAGCTCAACAAATGGAAGAAATCGCTAAAAACGCTGCGATGGATGACAAAAAAGCTCTTCCATACATAGTTACAGAGATTTTCTCATCATTAATCGACATTGTTCAAAAAGATACCTCTGAACTTACAGGGCCTAGTTCTGAACAAATCGATGCAAGAAGAAAAATTATAATCAACGAGCTTGTAAAACAACAAACACTGGAAAAAAATCCGGATGCAAAAGATATTGAACTCCCGCACACAATCTCAGATAAAGAACTTAAGTTAGCTATGGAGCTTTCACCTCTTGAACAGGCTGAAAGAAATAAAGAATACGGATTATACACAATGGCAATATTGGCTAAAGCTTATACAAATGAAGTTGAAAAAATCACCGGAAACGTAATGCCGCTTACTGATTTACCGGGGGTTAGCGGAATCGTTGATACTTTAAGATTTAACCAAAATCCTGCAGTCAAAGTTGCAGCTATTGACGCTCTTAGATACATTAAACGTGATGAGTACAAAGAAGAACTTGCATCTGTTTTTGAGCTTGTTGCTAAAGATCCGAACCCGCAAGTATCAGAAGTTGCAAAAATGGCACTGGCATCTTTAAAATAAACGAAATCAAGTATAAAAAAACAGGAACTAAACTTAGTTCCTGTTTTTTTTGTTAACGCTTTTTATTTGAATTCATTGGCGGCCTACCAAAACCTGAAGTTTGCGGATGAGCCTTATGATAATTTTTTCGACCTTCTTTTTTCATATTTTTTAAAATCTTTTTCTGATCTCTTGTTAATATTGATTCAAATTCTTTCATATTATTTCGTTTGATTTCTTTGGCTCTTTTATCTAATTCTGCAAGCTCTTTATCAATTACAGCAAGTTTTTCTTCCTGCATTTGAACTGCCATTCTTGATCTGCGAATCATCTCAGCCTCTTGCTTTTTAGCTCTAATTTGTTCAATTACCGGATCAAGCTCTTCATGACCTTTTATTCTTACCTGTCTTGCTTTAAGCTTTTGAACCTCAGTTAGCCCCAAACGTACTTCAAAACGATTTTCTCTTTGGAATCTTTCTTGTTGTGGCGGTTTTACTTCGGCTTTAGGAGTCGCCGGAATTTCTACGGCATTTACACCGGCTGCCGTCATACATAATAAACTTGCTAAGACTAAAACTTTTTTCATATTACACCTC
>JAFQNY010000207.1 GCA_017395765.1 bacterium | reverse complement strand
TTTTCTGCTAATACAAAATATTTGTAAATCCTGTTGTAATTAAACTAATAGAATATTTATCCGCCAACTCAATCAAATTCTTATCAGCATAAGGCACAATTATTAAACTTATTCTGCCTTGCGATGCAACATTCACATCATGTGTAGTTATCGGCATATCAGAAGCCAAAATAGCATCCTTAGACATATCGCAAGAATAATCCAATGCAAACTCAACAGATGCAGTTTGTAAACCTTGAGCAATAGCAGTAGTTTTCAAATCTTTTGCAATAACGATTGACTGAGAAGTGTTATGTTTAGCAACCTTCCAAGCAAAAACCGCATCCTCAATTTGTTCAACAGTCGGCTTAGTTTTTGTAACCACCTTAAAATTTTCTTTATCAAGCTCGCTTAAATTAGGAGTTTGAGTTAATGTTCCTAACGGTGTTATTTTCACTTCGTTTGAAATAAAATTTTTATAATCTTTTAAAGGTGTATTTATTGTTACATACGGAACCCCTTTTGTTTGTAATATTTCTATAGCCTTTTCCGTATATTTAGGAGCTGCTATTAAATTAGTATCTTTTAGATACCTTGCTATTTCACTGTCAACTTCAGTTGATACAACTAATACAGCCGACATAAAGTCTATAGGATTTGAATCCATAATCTTTTGTACTGCATCCGCCAATGACTGCCCTAATGATACAGCACAAATGCCGGTACCTTTAATTGTTGCAGCAGCATTTACATCATAGAATTCACTGATTAAATTTAAACCTTTTACCAAGGATAAGATTTGGGTATAAGTAACCTCTCCTTGTACATCGTAATCAATAGTTTTCTCATTCGCTTCAATTTCAGCCTTTTGAAAACCATTTTCACCACATAATAATTTTATATCTTCAACTTTCATTACAACCTTTCTTTCTATTCAACAACAGGGAATGTATTAACAGGAATAGGCGCATAGTAATCTGACTTTGTCTCCGCACGTTCTGGGGATACTTCAACTTTTACCGGCTCTTTTTTCACAATCGGAGTTGTTTGTTGTAACATTTCCAAAGGATTTACTGAATCCGGTTTTATCGGCGCATTTTTTAATTGCTCCTGCACTTCTTTTTCTATCCTTTTAGCTTCTTTTTCAATTCGTTTTGCATCTTTTTTAGCTTGCTTTTCCATATCCTCAAACTCTTTTTGAGCTTGCTCGTCAAAAGCTTTTTTTACTTCTTCTTGCGGAATAACAGAAACAGACGACGCTTTAAACGGAATAAGCGGAATTTCAGGATACTCAAAATCTGAATTACCATAAGGCTCGGTTGCTACTAACATAACATCTCGCCATATCTTAGCAGGAACAGTACCACCGGTTAACTCACCCATTTTCGAGTTATCATCATTTCCGACCCAAACTCCTGTTACGACATCAGGAGTATAACCTATGAAATAAGCATCTTTGCAATCATCCGTCGTACCGGTTTTACCTGCCGCAGGTTTACCTATATTTGCAGCTCTGCCTGTTCCGCTTTGGATTACGGTTTTCATAATCGCAGTCATAGTTGCAGCAGTGTTAATATTCAAAACTTTGCTTGTTTTTGCCTTTCTTGCTTCATAAAGAACTGTTCCACGAGAAGATAACACTCGTTCTATGGAATAAGGTTCTACTCTAAAACCACCATTCGCAAATACACCATAAGCTCTTGTCATTTCGAACAATTTAACACTGTTAGACCCTAACGAAATAGTGTAGTCATAAGGTATTTGTGTTGTTATACCCATTACCCTTGCAAGTTGAATTACTGGACGAACCCCAATTGCATCCATCATTCTGGCAGTACAAACATTTGATGATATCATTAATGCTGTATATATCGGAATCGGACCTCTATATTTGTTGCCATAATTTTTTGGTGTCCAATCCCCGATTTTATACGGTAAGTCATCTACCATATCATTAGGCGAATAACCTTTTTCTATCGCTGCTGTATATATAAACGGTTTAAAAGCTGAGCCTGAAGGTCGTAAAGACTGCGTAACTCTGTCATATTGGCTCTTTGAATAATCTTTACCTCCTGCATATACTAAAATTCGACCGTCTATAGGGCTAAATGAGAATACCGCAGCTTGGTTTTTCGGATTTTTTAATCCCCAAGCATTCAGATTATTTAAAATAGCTTCATTCGCCTTTACCTGAGCATCATAATTTAATGTTGTAATAATCTTATAGCCGCCGTTGATAATTTGTTCTTCTGTAAATCCCAATTTTTGTAAATCTTTCATTACATAATCACAAAAATATGGTGCTTTATTCGTTGCATACATCATTGGCATTGTTGAAAGCGTAACAGGCTCTGCCTTAGCTTTTTCCAACGTAGCTTTATCAATGTATTTCATTTTATGCATTCTGTTAAGAACGTGATCACGACGTTTTCTGGCTTTGTCGATATTGTTATACGGAGAATAAACAGACGGAGCTTGCGGTAAACCTGCTATCAAAGCCATCTCTGCTAAAGTCAGTTCATTCATGTTTTTATTGAAATAAATTTTAGCGGCACCTTTAACCCCATAAGCTCCGGAACCCAGATAAACATTGTTTAAATACATTTCTAAAATTTTATCTTTAGAAATTGTCTTCTCAATTTGCGCCGCAACTTGAAGCTCTTTAACTTTTCTTGTTAAAGTTTTTTCATTTGATAAAAACAAAATTCTTGATAATTGCTGAGTCAGGGTACTTGCACCTTGAACAGCCCTTCTATTAATAATATTAACAATAATCGAACGAACTAAGCCAGGCACATCATAACCCGGGTGTTTATAAAAGTTTTTATCCTCTGTTGCAATAAGAGCTTGAATCAATTCTTTAGGAACTTCTTTTAACTCAACGTGAGAAAATGTATATGCAGCAAAAGTTTTTATTACCTCACCGTTACTGGCACACATTGTTGTGACAATATTTGGCTTTAAAGTATTTAAATCTTTTATCGGAGGTAATGATAGCAAATATAATTTTAACGCAATCATGCCGGCCAATCCGACACCTATAAAAAAGACTATTACAGCAGCAAACATTTTTATAATCGGATTTTCAAATATTGTGCTAGTTGTTTTAACACGTTTGGAAGTTACTCTCTTCCTCCTTGTCGAAGGTACATTATAAGGACTCATACATATCACCTTAGTTGTAAATTTTTAATAATACATATACTATATTAATAGTACACTAATTTTATTTTACCAAATAAATATTCAAAGAGGATGTTTTTTATACAATGTTAAGTTTTTTAACAACAATCAAAAACGAATTTCTATCTTATTTTGTTCCTGAAAAAATGGAATACAAAATTACCGGCGAATGCAAAAAATGCGGCAAATGTTGTCGTTACATGTATAGTTTTGACACTTATACAACTACAGATTTTAAGATAATGCAATTTCTTTTTCCCGCATACAAAAGATTTTATATTCGAGGTAAAGATGAGCATGGAAACCTTATTTTTGCTTGTAAATATGTAACAGAAGAAGGCTTGTGTTCCGTATATGATAAGCGTCTTAAAATGTGCAAAAAGTATCCCGCATCAAAAATCGGATATCCCGGAAAACTCCATGAGGGCTGTGGTTACAAAGTCGAAGATAAAAGTTTTGAAAGTTATTTAAAAAAGTAATTTATTTAACTATACCAAAACCTAACAAGAATACACAAATTACAAAAACTAATGCAACAATTCCTGTTAATTTATTCAACCCTTTTTCAGCACTTTTTTGAGATGCAAACATTTGTGCAGCATTACCAATCCCCGCAATACCATCACCTTTTGGTGAATGCATAAGGATTAATACTATTAATAACAATGATGAAATAATCTGTGTTGTCCAAACTAGTGTAAGCAAAATAATTCTCCTTTATGAAGTTGGGTTAGTAGTTTTTTTAATAAAATGCGCACGCTTAGAATTTAATTTAATTGTTTCAAATGTATAAAGTCTTGCAGGACGCTTCGAAGAAGTTTTTGAAAACTCATTTAGTTCTCTTAAACCTTCTGTTGTAATAACTTTCTTTCTGAAATTACGTTTATCGAGTTTTTTCTCCATAATCATTTCATAAGCTTTTTGCATTTCAGTTAAAGTAAACTTTTCGTTCAATAATTGATAAGCAACCGGACACATTTCAAGACGTTCACGAGTTCTTTTCAAAGAATACTGAATAATTTCTTTGTGGTCGAACGCTAAAGGCGGTAAGTCAAAAACCTTATGCCAAGCCAAATCCGGAGATGTAACAATATTAAAATCTTCTGAACGAATAAGCGCAAAATATGCACATGTAATAACTCTTGAAACTGGGTGTCTTAACGGATCACCGAAAGTATAAAGTTGTTCTAAATAAATATTTTCAACATCAGTTTTTTCTTTTAAAACACGAATTGCCGCTTCATCAAGGTTCTCAGACATTCTTACATAACCACCGGGGATAGCCCATTTATCCTTGAACGGTTCATTATTACGTTTTACTAACAACACTTGAAGAGCATCATTCTTGATTGTCAAAATAACGATGTCAACTGTGATTTCATGAGTTTTTATTTCATTAAACATATCTCACCTCAATGACATTGTATTATAAACATTTAAAAAGTGTAACAACAACAAGTATAATTTGTTACATTTTTTTGTATTTGCGGTGATAATATTCAACAACAGCTAAATGTAATAGCGTCAAACCCATCGTTAAATAACCTAAAAACTTATGAGTTTTTCTTACGGGTTTACAGTCCATCACAGAGCGAACAGAAGTTAACAATAACGCACCTGCTGCAGCATAACCGGTATTTTTAGCCGTAATTAACGGCTTTTTGTATTCTTGATTGTTAATTTTATTAATTCTTGTCATAATAAGTTTCCTATATTCTGTGGGATTTCTGAACAAACACAATGAATCCCGCCTTGCATTCCTTTTAACATTAAATCCGGTATAAAATCAAGATCACCTGAAACAAAATATATTTTTTCCGGTTTAATATACGGTGATAATGATTTCATGAACTCTTTTTCAAAACTAAAGTCAAAATTTTCTAAAATTGAATCGTTTAATCCCAAAAGAGAATCGATTTTAGATTTATTTGTTATATAAACTAAATCTCCGTCCTCTTTTTCAAAAACATTTGCATTAATATAATTACAATCGTGAGATAAGAAAGTTCCTTCGTCTGGATATTTTGTAATTTCATAGATTCTTCCGGGAACTCTGATTGGCTCAAAACCTTCTTGAGTTAATATATTAATAATCTTATCGGCATTTGGCAAATTGTTTGAGCCAACAGCTTCCTTAAATTTCGCCATTACGTTTTTATATTTTTCGAGAATAGATTTAAACTCGGAACTATCTTCTTTTTTATTATCTTTCATATATTGAAGTAACTTTTCAAACCCTTTTTCAAGAATACAAATTGTCATCCCATCATCAGCAACCAAAACTTTTTTATCTTTTAGAGGTCGAACAAATAAATCTATATGATAATCCATTTGAGGAAGCGTATATATTTTTGAAACTCCGTACGTTGATTGTAAATGCTTAACTGACAAATATTTAAGCTCAGATTCTCCCAACAACATTACATCCTCACCATCTTTATTAACAATAAACATATTACCGCCTGACATATGTTTATCTGTTTCATGGTAATTAATTTTAAAATAATCACAAATCGGATAAGTTTCATATTTATTCGTAAACGCTAACAGTTTATCAGAAAGAAAAGTCCAATAATCTTGAGCCCACAAATCCCTGATTCCTTTTGGAATTAGAGCTGGAATAAACTCGTCACAAATAAAACCTTGACCGAGTTTAAGCTTTGAATATATTTTGAAACCTTCTTTTTTTCCGATCGCTTGCATTTCTTCGGCAATTTTATGAGAGTTAGAACTCATATAAAAGCCTTTTAGAGGTCTTGCATCATATCCTTTGAAATTTGTTGTTGAAACTTTTTGAATATTCATATTAAAAGTAAAACACATAAATAATATTTTTGATAGTTTTTCGAGCGGAGCCGTCTTTGTGTTATAATTGAATTTGTTAATGGCTCTGTAGCTCAGTAGGATAGAGCGGAGGTTTCCTAAACCTTGTCTGCCGTGGGTTCGACTCCCTCCAGGGCCAGTTTTTATTTTGTTGTTTTTTTTTAAAAGGAGTCGAACCGCAAACTTGTTGCACAAGTTAGGGGGTTCTTTCCTCTCGCAAAACGATACTTAATCGTTTTGCTCGGCACAGTCTCCAGCTAATAGGTCGGCATTACTATGCCGACAAAATAAATAGAGTCGGATTAGTAAATCCGACCTATTTTTTATTTTTATTCGAAATCCAAATCTTTAATATTATTTTTGTCCTCAAAATTACACCAATCTAATTCATAAAAACCTTTTTCAACATACTTTTCAAACGATGAATATTCCCAATCTTTCGGTGCAATTTGATAATGCTTCACCGGATTATAATGAATATAATCTAAATGTCTTTGTAAATCGTTTTCATCTATAATTACATGAGCCCAATATCTACTTTGCCAGAGTTTATTATTTTTGTCGGCATAGTAATGTTTACCTATATCGATATTTTCTGTACCATTATTTTTATTTTTGTCGCCTTGGTAAAGGCGACCTATATTTGTATTATTATAGGTCGGATTTACTAATCCGACTTTAAATTTTTTTGTGAATGCATATTTAAAAGATTTAACAATTTTAGGATATTCTTCAATACTATTGGGTTTTATTATACAATGTATATGGTCTTTTAAAACAGCATAAGCAATCAATTCAAATTCATAATATTGAGAAACATTTTTAAAAGAACCTTTTACCAAAGCAATATTATCAATCAATATTGGCATTCTATTATTAGCTACAATTGTAATAAAAAGCAGGCTATTAGGAATATAAAAACGTTTGTAATTCATAATATCATTATAAAAATTTTTATTATTCATGTAAAGAATTAGTCGGCATAGTAATGCCGACCTATATTCGTATTATTATAGGTCGCCTTTACTAAGGCGACACCCACACAAAAAAATAAGTCGGATTGGTAAATCCGACCTATTTTAAATTTTATAATTTAAATTATAAACTACAGACCACAAGCGCAAACGCCGTCTTTGCAACAATATCCTAAAGCTTCTTGAGCTTCAGACATTCTTACTTTGATACGTCCGTCAACTGCAATACCTTCGCCTGTTTTTTCAGAAATCAACAATGGGTTGATATCTAACTCATCAATGAATTTGAAATCGTTTACAAGTTGAGATAATCTAAATAATGTTTCTTCGATTTGTTCCATTTGAGCAGGTTTAGTACCTCTAGCACCTTCTAATAATTTGTAAGCTTTAACAGATTTAATCATTTCTTTAGCATCAATATCTGTAAGAGGAGCGATTCTGAAAGTTACGTCTTTCATAACTTCAATGAATACACCACCTAAGCCGAACATCATCATTGGTCC
>JAFQNY010000206.1 GCA_017395765.1 bacterium | reverse complement strand
GGACAAAAACTCTATATTGGTTCTATTCTGCCATGGGTCTTGTCTTTAGAGCAGAGTTAATCCCTATTTATATTATAAACTTCCTTAAATTCATAATCCCCATTGCAACATATGAAATCCTTAAATTCATAAACTCAAAACTAAAAATCCAAAATAAATATTATAAAGCAGGGATTTACCTGATAATAACCTTACCGCTTATAATAATGTGCGCAAACAGAGTCAATGAAATTATACTTTACACATTTCCTCTGCTATTAATATTATTTATATTCAAAATAAGAAGCCTAAACAAAGAAGAAATATTTTTTGTCATATTTACACTATTAATGAGCATAAAAGTGTTTTTCGCACTTTCTCTAAGCTCATACGGAGCATACTTCTTACCTTTCGCACTCATCACTTTGGGAATTTTAACTCCAAGCAAACTAAAAAAGCCGTTAATGATATCACTTATAATATGGGGCTTAATTTGGGGAATTACAAGCATACAAAATCTCGCCGACAAAAACTCATACAAAACTCTTACACCCGTAACTGATTACATCAAAGATAATACAGACCCAACAGATATTGTTGTTACATATCCGGAATGTTTAGCTATTAATGTTTTAAGCAACAGGAAAAGTGATAACAAATTCTATTCACTAATCCCTCTGTATGTTGAAACCTTTTCTGAAGAGTTGATTATAAAAAGGTTAGAAATCATCAAGCCGAATTTTATTATACTAAACGACTACGATACATCTTTGTATTATTACAAAGAATTCGGAAAAGACTACGCTATAGAAATAACAAAATGGATTGAAGAAAACTACTCTCTAAGAAAAATTATTAATACGAACCTCGAGTTTAAAATCTACGAAATAAAAACACCTTAATCTTCATCTTTTTCCATCGCACGTTTTAAGATATTTCTATCTATTTTTTTCGTTGCAAATTTTTTCTTAGATGCTTCCATCAATTTTTCACTTGGTTTTTTAGAACTTTTTCTTTTCGATTTTGCCTCAACAATACCAAAAACTCCGGAATTAAGTTCTTTATACCACAAACTCCATAATATTGAACGAATAGGCAATGCATACTGAATAACAATTTGAAAAATCAAAGTCATAACAAAAAACTTTGCTAAATCTATCGATTGCAATGCCTCTAAAGAAACTTTTGCACGCATTAAATTAATTTCATCTACAGGTAAATTATTTACTATCGGCAATATCAATTTCGAAACAAATTCAGAAATCTTTGTTATTTCAAAAACAAAATTTATAAAATGAGGTATCAAAGAATAAGTTACTGCACCGACTAAGGCCAGCAATATGAAAGTAGATGCAAAGTTTCCTTTTATCAATGTAAAACTTTTTTTCATACAACCCAAAGGAGATTGTTCAGGTTCAAATGTGAATACTTGAAATGTCAAAACCAAATAAACCATTACTACTGCATAAGGAATCCAAAATAATAACGGTATAATCAGCAAGGTTGAAAACAAACTAAAAATTAACCATATCGCAACAAAAGATAATGAACGACGTTGAACTAATTCGGTATGAGCATCGAAATCATAGACTTTACCTGATTTTAGCATATTTTGAAGCATTGAGTTTATTGCACCATAAGCTACAAGATATTCCCAAAAAGCTTTTACAAAAATAACCAACCCCGGTAAAGTCAACAATATCGCAGTTACAAATAAAGTTTTAAAATTATTTAAATTTGGGAATTTCTGAACTAAAGTCGGAATATTTTGGGTATAAAAATATATGAATAAAAAAACTAAAGACAAACCTAATATTTGACCTAAAACAGGAAATGTCATATATTTCATAAACTTATTAAAATTTGAAAAGTACAACTTGAAAGCCTTTATAAATATACTAAAAGTTTTTTTTATTTTTTTATTCATTTACTGTTCCTTTGCTTAAAATCTTTTTGCATTTATTGTATTATAAAATTATGGAAAATTTAAGAAATTTATTAAACAGTTTTACAAAAGAAGATTATGAAAATAATTTAATCAATCTGCATATTCATACAACTTTTTCAGACGGACTCGGTTGCGGAGAACAAATTATTAAATCTGCTAAAGAAAAAAATTATAAGCTTATAGCAATAACTGACCATAACACTGTCGAAGCCCACAAAAAATATAAAGACGACATACTTCTAACAGGAGTCGAGTTTGATTGTTGGTTCGGGTACGTTTTTATACATTTATTAGCCTACGGAATAGACATCAACCATCCGGATATAGCTCCTTTTCTTGCTAAAACAAAAAAAGATACCGAAGGAGTTCTTCCTAGACTGTTCGCTAAAAGAAATGTAAAAAAACTTATTCAAGCTATCCATAATGCCGGCGGAGTTGCAATCCTTGCACATCCGGCGTGTTATTGGGCCATTAATCTGGAAAAACTTATTATTAAACTTACAAAAATAGGTCTTGACGGGATCGAGGTTTATTACCCATACCCAAATTTCAGAAAATTTGTAAAATTTCATTCAGCTCAGGATGTCTGCAAAATAGCAGAAAAATATCCGGAATTAATTAAAACAGGCGGTACGGATTTTCATAATACAACTTTTTAAAAAAAAATTTTCTTTGGCATATCATAAAGTTTTCCCTTTATAAATAGTTGTGTTCAGTGCTTCTAAACTTATTTCTGCATAATTATTACAAAAAGTTACAATTTTTATTCAAACACGCAATTATCCCACCCAAAATGTTTTTATATCTATGGGTAGAAGTGTTATGAATGTAAATCCAACAACATCTTATAATGTTTCAATGCAAGGCGGTGGTTTTGACCGTCTTAAAAAAGCTATTTGGAATTCTATACCAAATAAGACAGCTTCTATCTTTGACAAGCAATCTTCTCAAAAAATTATAGATACATTTTCTAACCCTACTACCAATAAAATAATTATCGGAAGCACAGCTCTTGTGACGCAACCGCTATTTGACTATTATAACAAGGATGTTGATAAAGAAACACGAAAAATTTCTACCTACAGAACTATTGCAAAAATCCTTGCAGGAACAGCAGTTGGGATTGCCGTTAGAGGAACTTGCTTCAAATTGGTTACTAAATTCACAAATCCTGAAGCAGTACAACGAAAATTCAGAAAACTTATACCGACTAAATATCTTTTGGAATTACACCACAGTTCATCAAAATTATCTAACTACCAAAATGCTCTATCTACATTAATAGCAATCGGTGTGATGTGTTTCACCAATTTCTTATTAGATGCACCGCTAACAATGTATTTAACAAAAGTATTTACTTCTGCAGATAAAAAAGCTAAAGCAAAGGAGGTTGACAATGCAAAAACTCCTTAGCTTAATTGCAAAAAGCTTTAAAGACGATCCTTCAAAAATGATTTTCATCACAGGGATTATCGGCTGGATCTCGTCATCAGCAGCTCAAGTTATCGCAATTTTAGTAAATAAAAATATCCCAAACGATCAAAAGAGTTTCTTACTTACACAAGAAATTAGTGATGCTGCAATAAATATTCTTGCATTTGCAACTATTACTAAATTATGCAGAACATTTTCCCACAAATTAGTTACAACAGGAAAACTTTTACCCAATAGCGTTAAAGAATTTTTAACAAAAAACAAATTAGGAGATAAAATCGGAAAAATTGATTTCAACATTGATTCTTTACCAGAACTTGCAAAGGATTCACAAGTATTCAATGATTACACAACATTTAAAACTCTTATCACATCAAGTGCTGCATTAGCGGGAAGTATTTTTTCTTCAAACATCGTTGCACCTTATGCAAGAAACAAAATAGCAGCTGACGTTCAAAAAAATTACAAAGAACTTGAAAAAAATGAAATAATACCTAAACAAGAAGTCAAGAATCCATATCAAACTTATCCTACAACATACAATCCTTATCAAAATAGCTCAGGCTTAAAAATTTAATTGATTTAGTTCCAATATTAAGCTAGAATAATTTCAAGTAAAAAGGAGTTATTCATGGATTTTGATTACGGAATCGTAGGGGGCGGACCGGCAGGATATACTGCTGCAATAATGCTTGCTCAGCAAGGAAAAACTGTTATTTTGTTTGAAAAAGATAAACTAGGCGGAACATGTTTAAACAAAGGTTGTATTCCTACAAAATCATTATTACACGCTTCTGAGTTTTTCAAATCACTCACGACTCAAAACCCTTACGGTTTAAATATTGAAATAAAGGATTTTGACTTTACTTCCGTATTACAAAAAAAAGAAACAACCGTAGAAAAAATTCGCAAATCATTAGAACTTGCCGTTAAAAACGCCGGAGTTAATATTATTTATTCAGAAGCTAAAATCATTGATAAAAACACTATAACTGCAAATAATAACACTTATAATGTCGATACAGTAATTTGTGCAACAGGTTCAAGACCTAAAGAAATTAAAGGATTAGAATTTGACCACAAATTTATACTAAGCTCCGACGATGTTCTTGAACTCAAAAACCTGCCTCAAAAGGTTTTGATTATCGGCTCCGGAGCAATCGGTATTGAATGGACAAGAATCTTTTCAAATTTCGGTTGCGAAGTCCACATTTCAGAAATCGCAGATCATCTCATTCCTATCGCAGACATCGAGGTTTCTAAACGCATTGAAAGAATCTTCAAACAAAACAAAATCAAATTTTATCTAAAAGATTCCGTAGAAAAAATTGAAAATAAAACAGTAACAATTAAATCAGGACAAACAATTACTCCGGATATTATTCTTGTTGCAGCAGGCAGAACTCCGTTAACCGCAAATCTTGATTGCAAAATTATCGGAGATGCCTCAAACGAAATTCAACTTGCTCATTATGCAATACATCAAGCAAAAAAACTTTCAACAAATATCGATTTTGACAAATCATTAATTCCTTCCGTAATATACGGTTCTCCGGAAATTGCGTGGGTCGGGCTCAGAGAACAAGATTGCGACGAAACATATAACAAAGTATTGTTGCCTATTACCGCCCTCGGCAAAGCTTGGTGTGATGATGCAACAGAAGGGTTTATTAAAATAATCGAAAAAGACAGGATGATTAAAGGGGCTCATATTGTATCAAAAGAAGCTTCTTCCCTTATTCAACAAATTGTTATTGCAATGCAAAATAATATTACCATTGATAAGCTCAAAGAAGTTTGCTTTGCTCATCCTACATATTCAGAAGGTATTTTTGAAGCTATCTGCAGAATATAAAACATTACTGCATAGGTTATTTAAATACATGTTTTTCACAAAAAAAAACCCATCTTATAAAAAGTTGGGTTTGGAATTTTGTTTAATAATTCCTCATGTGTAGAAGGTTAGTGTGTAGGTTGTATGAAAGGTTGTGTTATGTATTTTGCACTTACATATATATAAAGTATATTTCTTAGATAAAATTTCAATACTACGTGTATATTGTT
>JAFQNY010000205.1 GCA_017395765.1 bacterium | reverse complement strand
GCCAAGACCTGCCGGAGTTAAATTATTATCAGCATCATAAGCGACCGTTGCAATAGGACCTTTTACGACCTTTTCAACATCAGGTTGTGAAGTTGAAAGTCCGTCAACAACTACTGCCAATCTTCTGGGAGTTGCCATCACATTTATTTTTTCATAATTTACATTGTTTGAATCCAAAAAAGATTTGAATCCAAGTTCCAATTGCGAAATTGCCATTGGGATAAACTTATATGGTAATTCTTCTACACCAACTTCCAATAAATATTTACTCATAATGTATTTTCTCCAAATTATTATTCTTTATCCATATTATATAATAAAAAAACTCTATAAATACCGTATCTAAAGAAATATAAAAAAAAGACCTCAGTTATTACCAAGGCCTGTCCGTTTAAATAAGAAGAGAGAGCTTTATATATTTATATCTAAAACGTAAAAATTATTTTTTTTGCTAGCTACAATATTATTTCTTTACAAAAATTTACATTTGAGTTTAGTGCCAACAAAAAAGGGTAAGCAGTTTATGCTTACCCTTTTTAATTATAAAGTATTTCCTAAATGTCTTTACGAACAGTAGATTTAATGTGTAATTCTCTCAACTGTTGCAATGAAGCTTCGCCAGGAGCGTCTGACATCAAGCACTTAGCACTTGCGTTTTTAGGGAACGCAATTACGTCACGGATTGATTCAGTTCTGCAAAGTAGTGCTACTAATCTATCCAAACCGATTGCTAAGCCTGCGTGCGGAGGCGTACCGTATTGAAGAGCATTCACCATAAATCCAAATTTTTCAACCGCTTCTTCTTCAGTCAAGCCTAGAGCTTTGAAGATTTTCTTTTGAACTTCTGATGAGTGAATTCTTACAGAACCACCACCTAATTCAGTACCGTTATAAACGATATCGTAAGCTATTGATTTAATATTACCTAAATCACCACTGTCTAATTTATCAACATCTTCTAAGTTTGGAGATGTGAATGGGTGGTGCATTGCCATATATCTGCCTTCTTCTTCAGAGTATTCAAACATTGGGAAGTCAACTACCCAAAGAAGATTGTGTTTGTTTTCATCAATTAGATTTAATGATTTACCAAAATGTAATCTTAATCTACCCATAATATCGTAAACTGCTTTTGGTTTATCAGCTACAAAGAAGATAATATCACCAGCTTGAGCTTGTGCTCTTTCTTGAATAGCTTTTGCTTGGTCTTCTGTAACGAATTTCAATACAGGAGATTTAGCAGTGCCGTCTTCTTGATAGATGATATTAGCCAATGCTTTTGCACCGAATGATACTGCAAGTTTTGTAATATCATCGATATCTTTTCTAGAATAGCTTGCGCCACCTGGGATTCTGATACCACGAACAATACCGCCGTTTTGAAGTGTTTTCTTAACGATTTCAAACTCAGATTCTAAAATGATATCACCAAGGTCAAATAATTCTAAACCAAATCTTGTATCCGGTTTATCTGAACCATATCTGTCCATAGCTTCTTGCCAAGGCATTTGAATAAACGGAGGTTTAATTTCAACACCGGCAGCTTTGAAAGCATCAACAAGCAAGCCTTCAACTGTTTCGATTACGTCTTGTTGTTCTACAAAAGATAATTCCATGTCGATTTGAGTGAATTCAGGCTGTCTGTCAGCTCTCAAGTCTTCGTCACGGAAACATTTTGCGATTTGGTAATATCTTTCAATACCACCTACCATCAATAATTGTTTGAAGATTTGTGGTGATTGAGGAAGCGCAAAGAATTTGCCTTCTTGAACACGAGATGGAACTAAATAATCTCTGGCACCTTCCGGAGTTGTTTTAATAAGAATCGGTGTTTCAACCTCTAAGAAACCTTGACCGTTAAGGTAATTTCTAACAGCTTGGCAAATATTGTGTCTTGTAGTTAAGTTATGAAGCATTTTTTCGTTTCTGATATCTAAATAACGATATTTCAAACGAACATCTTCTGAAACAGATTCATCACCTAAAACAAAAGGTAAAACTTTTGATTCAGAAAGAATTTCAACAGAAGTCGGATACATTTCAACTTGTCCTGTCGGATATTTTTCATTATATGTTTCTTCAGGACGGCGAGTTACTTTACCTTTTGCAGTAATAACGTATTCGCTTCTTACTTTTTCTAAAACTTTATGAACGCTTGGGTTTACTTGTGGGTTAGCAACGATTTGGAAAAATCCGCTTCTGTCACGTAATTCTATAAACAAAATACCGCCAAGGTCACGAACAGCTGAAACCCAGCCGGATAATACTACTTCTTGATTTTCAAGAGCTAAATTCATTTCTCCGCAGTTGTGTGATTTTAATCTAGTTTTCAATTTCTTAATCTCCCTTAAAAAATGGTCTATTTGCCCTAAAATCGTAACAAAAACAGGGGCTATTGTAAAGAGGGGGACAAAGTGGAATTTTATCCTATCTTTGTAGCCGATAAAAGTAATTGATAAACATTTTCTATAAATTCTGTAGCTCTTTTTAAAGGGAGATTTTTATCCGATGTCTTACTTGCGTTTAGTAAAAAATGTATCATTCTAATTGCTGTTTCAAGTTTTTCAGAATTTGACAAGTTATTCATTGTATAAATACCTTTCTAATATTCAATTATATATGAATACACATATATGTCAATATTTTGTAATATTTATGTATGGAAAAGAAAAAATTGTTAAAAATAATAGGAAAGAATATACAAATAGAGAGACAAGCGAAAGGCTTAACTCAAGAATCTTTTGCTGAATTAATGAGTGTTAGCTGGAGCTATGTTTCTAAAATTGAATCCGGAATTATAAATTTATCTATTGGGAAAATTAACGAAATAGCTAACTATCTAAATATAAATGTTAGCAAATTATTTAATATTGAGGAAAAATAATTTACCCCTATGTTCTATTTTGAAGAAATTAATGGTTATAAAGTTTTAAAAAGTGATTTAGGGTTAAATGTAGGATTAAACCACTGTTTTACAACTCGAAGACTAAACATGAGTCAAGTTAAAACTGTCATTCCGAACTTGTTTCGGAATCTTACCAACTTGGAAGTGAAAAAACAGGATTATAAGACCCTGAAACGAGTTCAGGGTGACATTAAAATTATTTCCCCCCAACAAACTCATTCCGACCATGTTGAAATAGTTGACGAACGCATAGAATATCCTGATACTGACGGGTTAATAATTACACAAAAAAATATCCCGATTGCCTTGAAGTTTGCAGATTGTACACCTTTAATTTTTTATGATACAAAACAAAAAATCGGAGCTATATCCCATGCCGGCTGGCGTGGAACAGTCCAGAAAATTGGGCCAAAAACAATCGAAAAAATGAGTGTAAATTTTGGCACTCAACCTCAAGATATTATTACAATTATTGGTCCTGCTATCGGACTTTGTTGCTACGAAGTATCGGAT
>JAFQNY010000204.1 GCA_017395765.1 bacterium | reverse complement strand
TTAACCGTACAATTATCAAGTTCTTGAATAACTTCTTTTATACTTTTTTCAAGACATTGTTCAGTAATAACAGTAATTTCTGCAGTGTTATCAGAAGAAACACCTTTTTGAAGAATACTTGAAAGACTTATATTTTTATTAGCGCAAATAGTACCTATTTTTGCTATCACACCGATACCGTTTGGTGCTGTTATTGATAAATAATATTTGTTATAAGTGTTTTCAATTTTTACGGGATTAGCAACTGAATGGTGATGACATCTCATCATTGGTAATAAATAATCCGTAGTTTTCCATTCTCTTGCAATAGCTAAAATATCTCCGATAACTGAGCTTGCAGTCGGAAATTCTCCGGCTCCAGGTCCTGAAAGAACAATGTTTCCTATAGGATGTCCTGTCATTGCAACTGCATTAGTAACATAATTTATATGAGCTAATGAATGAGTTTTTGGAACTAACATAGGATGAACTCTGACATCTGCATTATTATTTTCATCAATACTTGCTGATGCAATAAGTTTTATTTTATATCCCAGTTCGTTCGCTTTTTGCATATCTTCTTTACGAATTTTTGTAATACCTTCCCTATATACATTTTCAAATCTTATTCTTGAATTAAATGCAATAGTACCGAGAGTTGTTATTTTATAAGCAGCGTCAAAACCTTCAACATCACCTGTCGGATCTGTTTCTGCATAACCTAATTGTTGAGCTTCTTTTAAAACATCTTCATAAGAAGCACCGTTTGTATCCATTTTTGTAAGAATATAATTAGTAGTGCCGTTTAAAATAGCTTGAATTCTGTTTATTTTATTACCTGCAAGAATAGTTTTTATAGGCATAATTATTGGAATACCACCGGCTATTGCGGCTTCGTAAAGTACTACACAATTATTTTTTTCAGAAAGATTAAATAATTCTTCTCCTTTTTTTGCAAGAAGTTCTTTGTTTGCAGTAACTATATGTTTTCCGTTTTCTAAAGCTGTTCTTATGTAATCCCAAGCCGGTTCAACTCCGCCCATAAGTTCAACAACAACATTTATTGAAGGGTCATTAACAATATCATAAGGATTATCTGTTAATATTTCGGCCGGAACTTCTACAGAACGTGGTTTTGTAATATTTCTTACGGCAATTTTTGTAATTTCTATATTTTCAAAATCTTTTAAACTTTTATAAACACCGGAACCGACTGTTCCAAGACCAATAAGACCAATTTTTAATTTATCCATTAGAATTCTCCTTCTTAAAAATAATTATAACATAGTATTTTCTGTATATGAATTATAAGTTATAATATAATCAATATTTTGAGGTATTTTTTATGAAAAATTTTATAACTGTTTTGTTTTTATTAATTTTCATGTCACCGAGTTTTGCATCAGGTGTTGGTTATATAAATTATGAAAAAGTTGCTGCAAATTATCAATTTGCTCAAAATTCAATGAAAGAAATTGAAATAAAAAGTAACGAAATAAGACAATATTTAAAAACTAAAGAACAAGAATTTGCTAAGCTTGAAACTCCATTACAAAAACAAAAATTTGAAGAAACCGTTAGAACTGAACTTGAAATAAAAGAAAAAGCTTTTAACCAATTCAGAGAAAAACGGGAAGAAGAAGTTTATCAAAGAATTCATGCTGTTGCTGAAAAAATAAGATTAGAAAAAGGTTTAGATGTTCTAATAGATGCAAGAGGTGTTTTTTCAGGTGGTGTTGATATAACGGATGCTTTAATTCAAAAACTTAATCAAAGATAGTCTTTACAAATATTTATTTTGGATAAGTTTTTTTAATGCGCTTGCATGAATTGAGTCAGGTTGTATTTTTAGTAATTTGTCTAAATATTCTAAAGCTTCAGAATATTTTTCAAGTTTTTTTAATGCAGCAGCCATTGCATACATTGCATCAACAAATTCAGAATCAAGTTCTAACGCTTTTTCTAAATCTTTTACCGCACGATTAATGTCAGGATTTTCTATATCCTTTCTTGATAATAAAATTCTTGCACGATTATAATACGCATCAGTCATTTTTGGATTTAATTCTATTGATTTTGTGTAATCCAGAATAGCATCATCAAAATTTTCTAAAGCTTGATTAGCCACAGCTCTATAAAAATAAGGTATGTCCCAATCATTTTTGAGTTCTAATGATTTATTAATTTTTTCAATAGCATCAGTATATTTTCCGCATTGAACATCATATATACCGTAATCTAAATAATATTTATAATCGTTCATTGTTTTTACCTCATCTAAATTGTATAATAAAAACAAATATTACAGAATTTATTTTGGTGTTGATTAAATTTTATGAAAAATTCAATTAAAGTTTTAGATTGTACTTTACGTGATGGCGGATATGTTATTGATTGGATGTTTGGAAAAAAAAATATTGAATCAATTATTCAAAATTTAATTGATG
>JAFQNY010000203.1 GCA_017395765.1 bacterium | reverse complement strand
GCTCTTACTTGTTCTCCGTGTTTGAATTTGCTTAGATTGTTTTTGTAATATTTTTCTGCTTCAGCATCTGAAATTTTTATATTTGAAACAGAGTTAACAAGTTTTTTGATTCTTATTTGTGTTTTTAAATCTTCAGTAAATTCTCCGTTAGAGATTCCTCTTTGTTTTAAAATTTTATTTAATTCTTCTTTAGATCCGACTTTATCAATAATTGATTTCATTTCGTTTTTGATATCTTCGTCGGTTACTTTAATACCTTTTTTCTCTATTTCAGAATCCAAAAGCTCTTTAACAATAAGTTCTTTTACAACTTTTTCCTGATAAATTAAATACATAATATTAGTATCAGATTTTAAAAAGTTGTCAGCTCCGCCAAAAGCTTTGAACGGGGAGTTGTCAATTTCTTTGTCAAACGCTTTATCAAATTGATTTTGAGTTATAGTTTGTCCGTTAACTTTAATGATTTCTTCATTTTTTAAAGAACAACCGGTTGCTAATATAACTGATAAAGTTACACAAGTTAGAAATTTTTTCATTTATATACTCCTCTATTCTGTTAAATAGTTTCTACTTATTTTCGGATAAATATTTATTTACCTCGTTTTTTATATCATAAAACAAATTATCTAAAATGTTAAATATTTCTTCGAAATTTAGGTGTCGAATATTAACTAATAATGTGGATTTCCCGTCATTACAGTTCTTTGGTAGTATTGAAAATTTTACTCTTCTTAATATATCCTTGTTGATTTTTGTTTTTAAGATGTTCCATTCATATTCGGAATAAGGTGTATATATTCGAATATTGTCTTCAACCTCTCTTATTAATGGAATAGAACATTCTGTTGCAGTTAATCTCAGTTTAACAAGTTTTGTTAAATTTTGAACTTCATCAGGAATTTTTGAGAATCTATCTTTCCATTCAGAAAGAATATATTCGAGTTCTGTTTCGTTTTTAACATCTGCAAGTCTTTTATATTCTATCATTTTTTGTTCTGTTGAACCAACCCATTCATCAGGGATAAAGGCTGTTATGTTAATATCAATGATAGCAGGTTTCTTTTTGTTAACAATTTCCCCTTGCAGTTCTTGTACTGTTTCTTCAAGTAATTGGCAATATGTGTCAAAACCTACGTTTATCATGTGTCCGTGTTGTTTTGTGCCCAGAATATTTCCTACGCCTCTGATTTCAACGTCTCTCATTGCAATTCTGTAACCGCTTCCTAAAGTCGTAAATTCTTTTATTGCTTTTAATCTTTCCGTTGCTTCTTTTGAGAGTTCTTTATTTTTCTTGTACATACAGTAACAATATGCTTGTTTTTCGCTTCTGCCGACTCTTCCTCGAAGTTGATAAAGTTGTGCTAAACCAAGTTTATCCGCATCGTGTATAATCATTGTGTTTGCGTTCGGGATATCTAGTCCGTTTTCAATAATTGTGGTGCAAAGTAAAATATCGCTTTCGTGGTTATTAAAGCCTATAATAACGTCTTCCAGCTGTTTTTCGTTAAGTTGCCCATGTCCGATGGAGATTCGTGCATTTGGAACAAGTTTTTGTAATTCCAGTTTAAATTCTTCTATTGTTTCCACTTTGTTATATAGATAGAAAACTTGTCCGTCTCTGTCAAGTTCGTTAGTTATAGCATTTTTAACGGTTTGTTCATTGTATTCACCTACAAAAGTTTTTATAGGTAATCTGTTTTGTGGCGGAGTGTTTATAACGGAAATATCTTTAATTCCTGAAAGCGACATATAAAGAGTTCGTGGTATCGGAGTTGCCGACATAGAAATAATATCAATATTTTCACGAAATTCTTTTAGTTTTTCTTTATGTCGAACACCAAAACGATGTTCTTCATCAATTACTAATAGGCCTAAATCTTTAAAAACAATATTATCTTGAAGCAGTTTGTGTGTGGCAACAATAACATCGCATTTTCCGGTTGCCAGATTTTTAAGAGTTTCTTTTTGTTCTTTTGCGCTTCTGAATCTACAGAGTAGTTCCACGTTTATACCAAAAGGTTTGAATCTGTCAGATATAGTTTGATAGTGCTGTAGTGCAAGTACTGTTGTCGGTACAATAAGAGCAACTTGTTTTAAATTTGTTACGGCTTTAAACATTGCACGCATTGCAACTTCAGTTTTTCCGAAGCCAACATCACCACAGATTAGCCTATCCATTGGGGTGAGATTTTCCATGTCTGATTTAATTTCTTCGATAGCTTTGTTTTGATCCGGAGTTTCAATGTATTCAAAGGCGTCTTCCATTTCAATTTGAAGCGGAGAATCTTCGGTGAAGGCAATACCTTCTTGCATTTTTCTTCTGGCATAGAGTCTTAATAAATCATAAGCTATTGTTTCAACTTCTTTTTTTACTCTGGTTTTTGTGTTTTCCCAGTCAGATCCGCCCATTCTCGATAATTTTGGCTTTATTTGTCCTGACCCTCTGTATCTGCAGAGCATATTTATTTGTTCTGCAGGAATATGCAATTTATCATTGTTTGCATACATTATTGTCAAATAATCTTTAAGTTGCCCATCCAGTTCTTGTTTTGTAAGTCCTTGGTAAATCCCAACACCATGAATTGTGTGAACAATGTATTCGCCTTCTTTTATATCATTAATATTTTCGATATATTCAGCTTTTTCTTTGTAAGGTTTTTTTCTTCCGCCTGTAATTTCTTTGTTTTTCTTATTGAAAAGTTCTCTGTCAGTTAAAAGAAGAATTTTGGAAGAAGGAATTTCAGAGCCGGAACAGTTTGTGTTTTCGATGTACGTAACATTAAAAATTCCAAAGTCTTTGAGGATGTCGTTAACTCTTTCTTTATATGATGTTGCTATTATAATGTTAAACTCTGGTTTCTTTGTTAAATATTCTGCAACATCTTCCATTTTTGCATCAAAAATTTGTATATTTTGTGCATCAATATCAATTATTTCATTAGGATCGGATGTAATAAAATTGTTAAATGATATTTTTAAGAATTTTGCGGTGTTTTGTATGATTTCTTTGGTACTGAAATGGTTTTTGTTCTCTAAAGGATTTATAAGATTTAGCTTAATTCCTTCGTTATAAGCATTGTTTAGATTTTCATTTATTTGCGTAATTTTTGCTTCTAGCTCTGCAAATTCGTCAAAAACTATAAGGTAGTCTTCAAAATAGTCTAACGCATTGACTAAGTTGTTATTAAAAAATGTTTGGTAAACATTTATTCCTTCAAAGTACCCTTCGGAAATAATTTGTTCTTTTAATTCTTGTGGTAAATTTTGAGGGATATCTTTTGTTACGAATTTGTATAGCGGTAATACCGTAGCTTTAGAAATTTTTTCTATAGATTTTTGGGTTTCGTTATTAAATATTCTTATATCAAATATTTCATCTCCCCAAAATTCAATTCTTATATGGTTTGGTTTTAATGTAAAAATATCTGCAACATCCCCACGAATAGAAAATTCCCCGATATCAGAAACCATTGTAGCTCTTGTATAGCCTAAATCTATAAGTTTTTTTAGCAGATCTTGTTGTTTTATGTTATCTCCGATTTTTAATTCGAAACTGTTGTTGTCAATAAAATCTTTATCAGGGAATTTCTCTGTAAAAACTTTTATCGGAGCTATAACTATTTCCGGCTTATTGCATAATATTTCCAATTGTTTTTGATAATCATAGAGATTTATTTGTAAGGTTTCGTATGGTGAAATATTTTGATATGGTAAAAACTCAGAGCTAATGTCAAATATTGTTTCTAAGTCTGCTTTGTATTTAAGTGCGTTTTGTTCGGTTGATGTTATGAATAATATTTTTTTTGAAGAAGATTTTTTTATATAATCTAATATTAATAATCGGCTAAATGTTGTCAGACCGGTTATTGTAAAACTTTTTTCTTGTTTTAAGTTTTTAAGTATTTTATTAAAAATCGGATAGTTATCTGGTTTCATTATAAAACTATTCTAGCATGTATTTCATTTTATTTCAGTAATTTATCACACTTTTAAAAAAATAAAAACTTACAAAATTTTTTGTAAGTTTTTAAGTCTATTCTTTAAAATTAGGACTTTCGTACTCAATTCCCATGGTCTTTATTGCTGCAATAAACCTTTCTGCACATGAGTGTTGAACTTCCGGTGGTACAACTCTTAAAATTTCTACGGTTTTTGAGATTATAGGGTCCTTATCGTACCATCTGCTACCGTTTACAGGTTTTACTAAATCATAGAATCTATCAAGAGCTTCTTTTGAAACTTCTTGTTCTAATTTATCTAAAAAAACAACAGCATGTTCTTTTAGTTCTGTTTGATAATTTTTTAAAAGCTCAATAACTTCGAGAAGTTTTGGATCGTGGTCGTACCATCTCTTATAAGCGGGACTCATTTAATAATCCTCCAATGTTATTCATTCCGTTTTCGGTATCTGATTCAATGTTGATTCTTTTAATTTTGGCACCTAAGGAGCTAAGTTTTGTTTCAAATTCCTCATAGCCTCTATCGATGTGGTGTAATTTTTCAATAACTGTTTGTCCGTTAGCAACTAAACCTGCAATTACTAAAGCAGCACCAGCTCTTAAATCACTGGCTGCTACATTTGCGCCGGTAAGATGTTTTACGCCTTTTATAATAGCGTGATTTCTGTCTTGGTGAATATCTGCACCCATTCTTCTTAAGTCAGGTACTTGCATAAATCTATTTTCATAAAGACTTTCCGTAATGATTCCGACACCGTTTGCCGTTGTTAACAAAGTCATTGCAATCGCTTGTAAATCTGTAGGGAATCCCGGATAAGGTTGGGTTACAAAATTAATTGAATTGAGTCTGTTTCTACAACTTACTTCTATTGTTGTAGGGTCAGCCAATTTAATATTTGCTCCCATTTTAATAAGCTTATCGTTAAAGAATGTTAAATGTGCCGGATAAACATTTTTGATGATAGCTTTTCCTTTTGTGGCGACAACTGCTGCCATGTATGTTCCGGCTTCAATCCTATCAGGGATTGTGGTATATTCTGCTGGATGTAAGTTTTCCAGTTTTACCCCGTTAATAACGATTTCTGAAGTTCCTGCGCCGGTAATATCTGCGCCGATTGTGTTTAAGAAATTCGCTAAATCAATTATTTCAGGTTCTTGTGCTGCGTTTTGGATTCTTGTTGAGCCTTGAGCTGTTACGGCAGCTAACATTAAATTTTCTGTAGCACCGACAGACGGAATGTCTAAATATATATCTGTACCTATAAGTTTTGGGGCTTTAGCATGAACATAACCGTTTTCTATTTTTATTTTAGCACCCAAAGCTTCAAGACCTTTGATATGAAAGTCAACTCTTCTCTCTCCGATGGCACAGCCACCCGGAAGTGCAACAATAGCTTCTTTACATCTTGAAATTAAGGCTCCTAGAATGGTGAAAGAAGCTCTCATTTTGCTGACTAATTCGTATTTTGCTGTAATTGAAGAAATATTACTTGAATCAATAGAAACAGATTTTTCTACTTTGTTATATTCTAATTTTGCACCGAGTTCAGATAAAACTTTTAGCATAATATTAACGTCGGTTAATTGTGGCACATTGTAAATCTTAGTGCAACCTTTTACCAAAATTGACGCAGCCAAAAGCTTCAATACAGAGTTTTTAGCTCCCCCGATAGAAACTTCTCCTTTTAGTGATTCTCCACCTTGGATTTTAAATATCTCTGTCAAAATTCCTCCAATCTACAACTATAATCATACAATCATTATACTTTTATGTAAAGTGATGTTAGTAAAATTTAGAAAAAATATAGTTTAATTGCTCTTAAATCTTATAAATTATAATTTTCGGCAGTTATAACTTGGCTTTTAGTTTGATTTAAAAAAATCTTTACAATTTGTAATATTTGGATTGTTTTTAGGCAATTTTAGCTAGAAAAAAGACTTTATATATATAAGGAATACTAAGCAAAGAGGTATAGAATATGAACATTACGCAAAGAAAACTCGCAATGTTGGAAAAAGAATTAATTCGTAAAAGAGAAAGCTCTTTTAGCACTTCTCCTCAGGATGAATCTTTATACAAAGCGATTACTGATTTAATGAATCGAGTTAGAGTTATTTAATTTAACAAGAGTTTTGAAATTTTCGTTTCTGTCGGATAACTCCTGCATTGTACCTATATCATGGACGGTATTTTTTTATAAAGATTATTTTATCTACAGTTTTTAGGGTTGAATTATTGAAAAGGTTTTGTTAAAAACGGTAGTGTTGGATTATAAAATCTTAATTTTTTGCGTATTTTGTGTAATATCCGGTTTGTTAAAAAAAGATTAACATCAGGATTGTTTTTTTTAAGCTGTGCTATAATATTGGTAACGGAAATAAAGAAGGAGGTTATATGTCTAATCCGGTATTGAATGAGAAGTTTTCTGCACAAGAACAAGCGTTACAGGGTGAAGTAATGACTGTTAACGGAACAATACAATTGACAGCGTTACTTGGTTTGATTGTTGTTATGTCAGCAATTTTTGTCTGGTCAAGGTTTTCATTAGGTTATACAGATTTAGGTGTAACATTAATGTCTGGCGGAGCAATAGTAGGTTTTATTGTTGCAATGATTGTAATATTTGCTAAAGTTAAGTATTTGGTGCCTGTATATGCAGCAGCAGAAGGTTGTTTTCTTGGCGGAATATCTGCAACATTAGAAGCGTCTTATCCGGGAATTGTTTCTCAAGCTGTTGCGGGAACTTTTGCGGCTTTATTTTCAATGTTGATTCTATATAAAGCCGGAATGATTAGAGCAACTGAAAAATTCAGAAGTGTCTTGCTTATTTCTATGTTCTCAATCTTGGCAATTTATTTAGTAAATTTTATCGGCGGATTTTTTAATTATTCTGTTCCGGTAGTTAATTCTTCCAGTAATTTTGGGATATTGTTTAGCGTTGTTGTTGTAATTGTTGCAGCCTTGAATTTAATTTTAGATTTTGACTACATAGAAAGAGGCGCAGAAAATAATTTGCCGAAAGACAATGAATGGTTCGGTGCTTTTGGTTTGATGATTACTCTTGTTTGGTTATATCTTGAAATTTTAAGGCTTTTAGCAAAATTAAACAGTCGTGATTAGTGGGGGAATAATAAATGATAATGACCGCTTTTTTATCTTTTATAACAGGTTCTGTGCTATCTGCTTTGGTATTATATATGTATTATTCAAAGAAAGAAATGAAGATTAAAGAAGAATACTATACGCTTAAAGCAAAAGTAGAATCTTCAGAATCTTTGCAAGAGATAATTAAGCGGGATTTTGTTCAACTAGCAAATGAAACGATAAAAAATGAACAAGAAGATTTGAGAAAACAAAATCGAGAAACTTTGGAAGAGAAGATTTTGCCATTAACCAAAGAGCTTGGGGAATTTAAACAAAAAGTTGAACATTTTAATCTTAAAGGTGTTGAAAATACTACAAGAATTGTTGAACAATTAACTAATTTGGAAAAAAATAATAAAGTTATCGAACAGGAAGCTCGTAATTTGGTAGAGGCATTAACTAAAAACCAAAATGTTAAGGGCTCATACGGAGAGGATTTACTTGATACGATTTTGCAATCTTGCGGTATGAAAGAAGGTACTCATTATACTAAGCAATTTGTTACCAAATCTGCGAACTTAAAGGACGATGAAATTCATACAATAAGACCTGATGTGGTTGTTAAATTACCTAAT
>JAFQNY010000202.1 GCA_017395765.1 bacterium | reverse complement strand
TAGGGTATTTTCTACTGTCAAAATAATGTGCTTTTATCTTTTTTTTGTGTAATTCTTCTAAGATATATCGTGAATGAAAATCTTCTTTTGAACCTATTATTATTACTTTTTTCATACAAATCAGTTTACATTATTTTTTTTATTATTTCAATTTGTTACAATATTTTTTTTATTTATTAAAGTTTTTTTTTAAATTTTCCGTAATATTATTCGTATTGTTGTAGAAAGGATAAAAATATGGTTCGTAAAATATTTAATGATGGTAATTTTGATAAAAAAATTTTTTTTGAAAACAACAAAATAATAAAAAAACAAAAACCAGATTCTGCTGATATAAAAAAGGCTCTTGATGAATTAAAAAATAATAAAGACAACAAAATCCCCGGAGTAGAAATAGAATATCCTGAAGAAACATTTATTGATTTTGATGAAAAAACACCTCAAAATTATACAACTCAAGCTGTTGAAGAAGAGGGCGGTAATAATATTATTGATGACTTGAGAAAAAATGGTGGTACTAAATATACTACCATGGCCGTCGGCGAAGAAGGTGGTGAGAATATTACGTCGTCTGCTTTAGATGAAGAAGGCGGTAAAAACATTATGGATGACTTGAGAAAAAATGGTGGTACTAAATATACTACAATGGCTCTTGGTGAAGAAGGGGGCGAGAATATTACGTCGTCTGCTTTAGATGAAGAGGGCGGTAATAATATTATTGATGACTTGAGAAAAAATGGTGGTACTAAATTAACAACCATGGCTCTTGGTGAAGAAGGGGGCGATGGCTTCGGCAATAATATTATAAATTTTGAGGATAAAAACAACACGACTTTGTTTTTTGAAGAAGAAGGCTAACAGTAATTATCCTTTTATATAAAAAATTATAACTCTTGTCTTTTTTCACCCATTATACTATCAATCATTGTAAAAAAATCTTCACTCGATTCATTTCCTTCATTTGATATTGGATAAATTTGGTTTGGATGTTTGTTTGGAAATTCTTCACTGAGTTTTCTTTCTAAATCTCTATATCTTTCTACAGCTTCTCTACCTTCAACTTTTGGCAATCTTTCTGCAAATTGTCGTTCATATTCTCGATAATTGTCTTCTGGTCTTATATAATTATCATGTGATTTTAAATATTTTTCTGCAAGTTTTATATCGTCAGGAGTTAACCCTACTTCTTCTAAGGATGTATAAAGCCCTTCTTTATATTCTTTGTAACTTTCAGCTTTTATACCCCAATCATGATGACCATATTCATGTGCTATTGTTCTTGTCAAGCTTTCTCGTGGCCTTTTGTGTCCATGTTTATCTACTTTGTTTATATATACTGTTCCCATTACATTATCATATGGTGAATAATATCCACTATGCCCATTTGGATCTTTGAATGTTTTTATTTCTGGAGTCAATATTGCCCTTTTATCTTTATCCACAGCATGAAACATTTTTTGTATAAATTTTTTGTATTTTGCCATCATTGGATATATATATGGATGTTCTGATATTTCTTTCATTCTTTCATCTGAAACTTTTGATTCCACCAATTCAAAATCATCTGAATATTTATATGTTTGATATGTGTTTTCAAAAAATTTCGATTTTTTACCCTTTTCATGTTGTGCAAGCCTGTTTATTTCTACATCATCACCAATTATTCTTTTAAATATTGTAATTATTGGGTTTTCTGTATCTGTTTTTGCAATGGTTTGCTCAAAACATTTTGTCATTTTTCCATTTTCTCTTTCATAACCAACTACTTTTTTTCCAACTAAATAAATATTTTCGTCATATTCTGTATCACAAGGAAACAAATCTTCAAACATTTTTACGGTTTGTTTTTGGTTTTGTCCTTCTGTTTTTAGTGTTATTTTTTTTACAATGTTTCCATTTTCATCTCTAAAAATAAATATATCTGTAAAATTTTCATCAACATTATTTTTGTGTCCTATTTTTATTGCATCATAGTATGTTGCATTTTTTGGCGCATTAAATTCTTGTAAGCCTTCTTTTGCAAATTCACTAATTTTTATTCCTGTTTGTTTTCTTACTAACGCATCACTTTTTTTTGTAAAATTCAATACTGCTTTTGAAAATTTGTTAACTACAGACATACCTTTTTTCTCCTACATATACATATAAAGTATTCACAGAAGAAAAAATTGCTTGTTTTACTGTTTATATTCTCCGGGAGCTTTCATTTCTTTTCCGTCTATCATACACATATCAACTTTATCCAGAATTACTTTGTTTCCGGAGCCTCCTTCTATATGTGCACTATCCGAAAAAATAATTGATTTATTTGCTGATAAATCCACTGTACAATTTTCACAATCTGTTAAATAAAATTTTGTTTTTGTTTGTTCTGTTGTTGTAAATTCTGCACCCATTATATTTTTTATATTAATATACGATGAATCTGTAAAAACACCTTTCGACTGCGAAAATATTCTTATTTGCGGAATTACATCTGACTTTTTCTGTTCGGAAAATACTATTTTTTCTCCTGTTTTTAATATAACTTCATACTTACCGTTTTCCAATTGTTTTGCGGATATAACATCTTTTTTTCTATAGGAAACTCCTCCTATTTCTAATTTTTTACCAATAAACATTTTTACTCCTTATTTTTCTATATTTTTACTTTTATTATCCGATATTCTTCTTTGTTGAAACAAATCCATTATTAATTCAAAACTTTCTGGTGCAAACTTTTTTAAACTTTCCGAAGATTTGCTATCTTTTATATATATTGCTGTTAAAACTTCTGCTCCAAATTCTGTTAAATCTTTCATCCAGTAAAAATTTTGCGGATTATAATTTTCTCTGAACTCATCATTTGTTGCATATTCTTGATATACTCTTTCTTGTGCTATTTTAAAAGCTTCTTTTATTTTTTCATTTTTCTTTAAAGTATTTTTTGCATTTTCGCTATAAAAAATTGCGTGAGATATCTCATGAACTAGTGTTTCTTCATTTGGTAATGCCTCTATATATTCACTCTTTCCCAAAATATCAATATTATATCTGCCGGAATATTTAACATTATCTTGTCCGTTTATCTCGGCAAATAGGTTTGCTACATTTACATTTTTAATGTACGGAACTTCTTGAGGAATTTCAAATAAAATATCCGGTGGCAATTTTTGAATTGTTGCTTTTAATTCAATTATATCATTTATTCCTTGAATTCCTTCCGGAACTATTTTTTTTAAATCTATTGTTCTTACCTCTTGTGTTGTTAAATTTTTTATCTCTATTTTATTTTCATCTTTTTGAATTATATTATATTTATCTGATTCATATTTAAACTCTTTACTTCTAAATTTTGTACTTACATTTTCTTTTTTTAAATTTTTATCAAATCCATATATTTTTTCTAATTCTTCAGTAAAATATTTTTCATATTTTTGTTTTGTTTCTTTACTTATTTCTTTTTGCTCTTTTATACAATCTAACAATCCCCTTCCTTTATTGTTTATTCTAAAAATATTTAATAATTTAACTAAATCCATTTCTTTTATTTTTTCCAATTCCAAATCAAAAGCAACATCATTTAAATAATCTTTGCTTTTTAACATTTTAATCAAATTCAAAGCTTCTGCTTGCTCTTTATTATCTTCTATATTTATACTTTGACTTTGTTTTTTTATGTTTCCTTCCCAAAGAGTTACTTTGCTTTCTTGTGTTCGTTTGGTTATATCAAACACATTTCCGTTTATTATATTTTCTTTTTTATTTATATTCACACTAAAATCAGTCACTTTTCACCTCTTTTTTTTCTTTTCGGAAAAATGACTGATTTTCTTTAATTTATATTAAGTTTTTTTACTATCTTATTTGTACCGGCATAATTAAACTTACAAAATCTTCATCACAATTTGGTCTAAGTACCGTAGCCGATAGCGGTGTATTTAATCCTATTTTTACTTCATCACAGTCAATATTTTTCAATGCTTCAAGAACATACTTGTAATTGAATGCTATCATTAGCGGTTCTGCAGTATATTGAATTTCAATTTTTTCTTCTGATTTTCCTGAATCTGGAGTGTCACCGTTTAATGTCAATTCATTATCTGCAAAATTTAATTTAACTATGCTTGTTTTATCATTTACCATAATAGCAACTCGTTCTAATGCAGAAATCATTTGAGATACATTAACAATAGCTTCTTTTGGACTTTCATTCGGTATTAATTGATTATATTTTGGATATTGACCTTCCAATATTCTGGAAATTGTCATTGTTTTTTCTGTTTTTATTATTAATTTTGTTTTCTCAATATATATTTTTATATTTTCTTCATCTATAAAAGAACACATTTTTATAAATTCATTTAATGCTTTAGCAGGAATTATCAATTGTTTTGTTCCGTTATCTTTATTATCAACCTGTTCTCTTGCTCTTGCCAATCTGTTTCCATCTGTTGATGCTATTTCCAAAACCATATCAGATATATTACAAACAATACCGGATAAAAGATTGCTTGTTTCATAATTTGCGGCTGCAAAACCTGCTTGTCTTACGGCTTTTGAAAACGGTCTTAATTCTATTTCAAAACCATTTTCTTCTTTCAATTCTACGTTATAAACTTCCGGCGGAAATTCATTTGCAGAAATACCTATCAAATCAAATTTTGAATTTTGACATGTTAGATTTACTGTAGTTTCACCTTCTATCATTTCAAAAGTTATCAATTTATTTCCTAATTTAGAAACAATTTCATTTAATGTTTTAGAAGGCAAAGTAATTTTTCCTTCTTCTTCTACTTGTGCATCAACAAGAGCTGTTACAGTTAAATCCAAATCTGTTGCTACAAGACGAATTGTACTTTTGTCTATTGTTTCAATAAAAATATTTAAAAATACAGGTTGAAGTGCTTTCATACTTGTTGCTCTTTCAACTATTTTTATACCATCAAATAAATCCTCTTTTTTTACAACAAATTTCATATTATTCTCCTAACAAATCCATCTTTCTAAATGATATAATAAATGGTTAAATAAACAAAGGAATTGTAAAGAAATATATGCAAACTCTTTTGTAGAAAAATCTATTTATTAATTAATAATTATATATTTATTTATAAATATTCATAATAATAATAAGCAAGAAATATTTGTAGAAAACCTACTGAAACTATTGCTATTGTTGAATTTTGATTGTAGAAAAAATAGTAGAAAAACATGTATATAAAAAACAAAAAATTGTAGAAAACAAAAAAAACATAAAAAAGCTGTAGAAAACTCCAAACTTTTCTACAGCTTTCTACAAAGTTTTCTACATTCATATCCATGTGTATTATTTTTTTTGTTTTTAGTATAATTTATTTTATAAGAAAAGGAGATTTATAAATGAAAAAATCAATTAAAGATTTAGGTGAAATTAGAGGAAAAAGAGCTCTTGTCAGAGTTGACATTAATGTTCCGTTAGATGCAGACAAAAATGTGACAGATGATACAAGAATTCAAGCAATTCTTCCTACAGTAAATTTTTTGAAAGAAAAAGGCGCTAAAATTATTTTGATGGCTCACTTGGGTCGTCCAAAAGGAGAAGCAAATCCAGAATTTACATTGGCTCCTGTTGCAAAACATCTGTCAAAAGTTTTGAATGAAGAAGTGTTATTTGTATCAACTCCGGTTGGTGAAGGTGCAGAAAAAGATTTGGAAACTTTGAAAGAAGGCCAAGTTGCACTATTAGAAAATATCAGATATTACAAAGCAGAAGAAGCAAAAGACGATGATATGACTTTTGCCAATGAATTAGCAAAACTTGGCGATTTTTATGTAAATGATGCCTTTGGAGCTGCTCATAGAAATCATACTTCTACAGCAAAATTAGCAAAAGTTTTGAAACCGGCAGTTTCCGGTCTTTTGATGGAAAAAGAATTAAGATGTTTATCTCAAGCATTAGATAATCCTACAAGACCATTTACGGCTGTTGTCGGTGGTGCAAAAGTTTCTTCAAAAATAGGAGTTTTGGAAAACCTTCTTGATAAAGTTGATAATTTGATTATTGGCGGAGGCATGGCATACACTTTTGTAAAAGCAAATGGTGGAAATATTGGAAACTCTATATGCGAAGATGATCAATTGGAAACAGCAAAAGCAATAGAAGCCAAAGCTTTAGCAAAAGGCGTAAAACTGGTTATGGCGACAGATGTACTTGTTGCGGATGATTTTTCAGGAAACGGAACAAATAAATTTGTAGAAATAAAAGAAATACCGGATGGATTTGAAGGTGTTGATGCCGGTCCAAAATCAAGAGAAGCATTTGCAGAAGTGTTAAAGTCTTCAAAAACAATATTAATGAATGGTCCTGTCGGTGCTTTTGAAAATCCAAAATTTGCAGAAGGAACAAAAGCTGTTTTAGAAGCAATTGTAGAAGCAACAAAAAATGGTGCAACTTCTGTTATCGGTGGCGGAGATTCTGTTTCAGCAGCGAAAAAATTCTGCAAAGCTGAAGATTTCACGCATGTTTCAACAGGAGGCGGTGCGTCTTTAGAATTTATTGAAGGAAAAGTCCTTCCAGGTGTTGATGCATTGGATGATAAATAATTTAAAATAATAAAAAAACAAAAAAGAACCCTAATAGTTGAACTGAAACCCTAAAACTAGACAAAGTAAAAAAAAAGTCGGTTTTAGGGTTTTAAATATATAAGGAGGGAAAATGAAACGAAAACCTTATACAGTTCAGGAAAAAGAAATACTCTTGCAATCAGAAGCAATAGTAAAAG
>JAFQNY010000201.1 GCA_017395765.1 bacterium | reverse complement strand
GTAATTATTCTGCTATAAACCCTTTAGGTTATATGGGGAAATATCAAATGGGGGAAATGGCATTGACAGATATTGGCTATTACAAAAAAGATAATGGGAAATACAATAATGATTGGTCTGGAAGATTTACTGGTAAAAATAATGTTTATAATAAAGATGATTTTTTAAATAATCATCAGGCACAAGAAAATGCAATTAGAGATTATATGAAAAAGCAGTGGCAGTATTTAAAAAGTGAAAAATCTAATAATTACATAGGTTCAAAAATTAATGATATTGATATTACTCCTTCGGGTTTGCTAACAGGGGCTCATTTGACAGGATATTCTGAAGCCGGTAAGTATTTAAGAAGTAATGGTAAATACATTCCCAAGGATGGAAATGGGGTAAGTATTGAAAAATATTTAAAACAATTTGCAGGGTATGACGTATCTGAAATAACAGATCCTAATTACTATGCTCCAAAATTTCCCCAAACCAAAGAAGAAAAGGTTGAGCAAATGCTGAACAAAACATCTAATATTATTCAGGATGTAACAAATAAAGTAAATCCCCCAAAGTTAACAATTTCTGACAATGTAGTTAATGAAATTCCGCCACAACCGCCATTAAGTGAAGAAGAATGGCTAAAGTATTTAAGACGTAAAAGAATGGGATTGTAATAGAAAATAAAAATATTAAAAACCTCTGAAAATTTTTCAGAGGTTTGTTTTATGTAAAAAAATATAAAACAACGAAATTATAGTTTAAGGAGGTATTATGACTATAACATTATTAGATTTATACAATGCAACTGCAACACAAGAGTGGGCAATGTATGACAACGATGCGATTTCTGATGAAGAATTGGAAGATTCGCTTATTTTAGCTCTGAACAAAGCAATTCTGGATATTTATGCATCGTACGATTTTTCGTTCAGAGAAAGAACTCATTTAATCCTCACAATTCCGAGGATGGATGTTTATGATATGCCAAGCGGAATTATCAAACGAAACAAAATCGGAAAACACTTGGTAAAGTATAATTCATCAATTTTAAGGTTTATCGAGGATCCGTCTGAATTGACCCCAAAAACAGGTACTCCGGAAGGGTTTTATATTCAAAACAACAAAATTGTTCTCTATCCTATTCCTATAGAAAAAGGACTTGTAACAATCGATTACATGACATTGACAATCGGAGAAAATGCTCAAGGTGAGGAGTTGTATTCTCTTAAGAAGTCTTCTGACAGATTGTCCGTTCCTGCTTATTTGGAAGAGCTAATGAAAGAAGCAATTATAACAAGGACAATGTTGAATACAATAGCTTCCGAATCAGATGAAAATTATTCTGCTTATTTAAAACAGGCAGATAGAGCTTATAAATTATTGGTTAAATACTCAAAGGGGGTGGGGCAAGATAAAAAAGTGCTACTTTAGTTATAAATATTTTATTTTGAATAATAACAAAGGCGTGGCTTAGAGAAAGTTCACGCCTTAATTAATGAAAGGAAATTTTATGGAAGAAAATTTAATTCAATCAGTATCGCAAAATTTTGCAGAAAATACGGAGCCGTTAGTAAACGATAACTCAAATGAGTTTCGACAAAATTTTGCCGGTTCAGAAGTTTATGGTTCTGAAAACAACGGACAATCCGGAAATACGGACCCAAATTCGGAGCTTATTTTGGGGAAATTCAAATCTGTCGAAGAGCTTGCAAAAGCTTATGATGCTTTGCAAAAGAAACAGGGAGAAAATTCTGAAGAGCTTGGCAATTTAAGAAAACAAGCTTCAGAATATAACTCGCTTAACGAAGCTTTTGAACAGGTTCAAGCTATGCAGAAAGAGTTTGAAACTTTGATTAATCAAGACAGAGAAAAATACAATACTTCTGAATATTTTCAGGATTCATCGTTTAGAGAAATTTATAAAGAAGCGCTTATGGCGTTAAAAGGCAATTTAGATACCGATAAATTTGTTTCGTTATTAGAATCTTATGTCGAGTCCAGAATTGCATCTAATGAGAAGAAAAATTCTGCAATTAAAGAAACCGAACAAATTTTAGATTCAATGACGTACGAAAAAAATCCGAGAAATTCTCTGACACCTCCTCAAAAGAGTTTTGATGAAATGACTCCCAAGGAGATTGATGAGCTACTTGAAAGATTGATTTAAAACACTGCGAATATTTCGCAAAATTTTGTACGATTTATGAATTTTATGAAAGGAAAATTAAATTATGACAGCAACAAAACAAATGATTGCAAATGCGTTTTCAAAAGCGTTCAACAAGTATTTTTACAACGAATTAGTCGTTGGTAAATTAGCACATTCTGAATTGAAACAATCAATTAATAAAGGTGACGAAGTTGATATTACTATGCCCGGCATGGTTAGGCTTTTTGACTATGATGGCGGGGATTTGCCGACTGCTGAAACAGCAACAATCTCTACTTGTAAAGTAAAAATTGACAGAGGAAAAGCTTTCCACTTTGAGTTATCAGAAATGGAAGAAAAAATGTTAGAAATGTCAAAAACAACTCCTGATAAAATGGTTGATTTGGCAAAAGATTACACAGGTGATGCAATTAAACAATTTGCAGCATCTGTAGATTCTGCGTTCGCAAACCTTTATACAAGAGCAGGTCATTACCTTGATGACGGTGGTAATGCCATAACTTTAACTCCGCAAATCGCAAAAGATATTTTTGCATATATGCAAGCTAAATTCCAAAGAGGTGACGGAAAAGGACATACAAACTGGGTTGACGGTTCTATGATATGTGTTATTCCGCCTGAATATCAGTTTTATCTTGGAAAGATGGATGAGCTTAAATATACGGAAAAAGGTAAAGATGAACTTGCAAAAGGTTATATCGGGCATCTTTGCGGTTGGGAAATCCTTGTTTCAAATAATATTGCACAACCTGAAGACGGCGTTTTCTATCCTTTATTCGGTGTTAAAGACAAAACTTTAGCAGGCGGTATTTCTGCTGATTTGAATACAACATTCTATACTCCTGAAAAGAATTTTAACACTTGTTATAAAGGCTATGGTTTATATGGTGTCGGTGCTCCTCGTGCAGATATGTTAGGTACCGTGAAAATTGCTGCTCCGCTTTCTGTAAGCGCATCATAGTTAAGTAGATTGTAGAGTTAAAAATAAGAAAGGAAAAAATATGACAAGAGATATTATTAATGTTCAATATCCTACTTTGGATCATACAGAGTCAGTTGCAAATATTTGTATTGAAAAATCAGAAGTTGTTCCGGCAAATGGGGTTACAATTGCAGAAGCATTTTCTAATAAGAATAACTCATTATTTATAGTTATCGAAAACTCTTCTTCTGAATCATTATTGACTGTAAAATCAGGAGATGCTTATCCAAACTCAATGTTAGGTGATATTGTTATTGAGTTACCTGCAGGGACATCTGCAATTCAGCTACAAGATTTATCAAGATTTGAAAAATCTGATGGCTCAATCGATTTAGATTTTGCTGAAGGCTTTGTCGGTACTGTTTATGCAGTAGCAAAATGGGCAGGCGTTCGCACGGTAGAAGCGTAATTGAACCGCCTTTACTCTCTCTTCCCCTTATGGGGAAGGAGAGGGTAGGGTGTTTTGAAAAAAGGAGGTTTTATGTACAAGATAACGTATCTTCCTACGGGGCATATATTTGAATTGCCTGACTTGACGGCACAGGAATTAAAAGAAAAATTCCCGCAGGAGTATAAGATTTTAGAAAAAAACGGAAAAAAATATAAAGATAGAACTCAGAAAAAGATAGTTGTAAAAAGCGGATCAATCTATGAGTCTGTTGTAGAAAAAGGAGGTCAATAATGGTATTTTATGGAGAACGCTTTCGTCGTGATGATGAAGAAGATATTTGGGAAGAACTCAAAAGGATGATAACTAATCAACCGATAGAAGAAGAAGTTTTTCTTAAAAAGAAACAAGAACAAGCTTGGATAGATTCAGTTTTGGATAAAGCATTTCCAGAGGAACCGAAAACTCAAACAGAAGGGGGTAATTTAGGAAATTCACCCCTTGGTGGTGTAAAGCTCGGTAAACACCCTTTAGAAGGTTTTGGGAATGCTACAATTCATGGAACAAATTCATCAAAGAAAATTGATGGGTTTTTAGATTTGGATAAATCCGATGATATGTTAAAGGAAAGTTTTGCGCCAATTGAAAAGAATAAAAATTCAAACAGGAATGCTTTTGGGGGTGTAAAATGCAAGAGAAAGGGTATTATAAACCTCATTATCAAATAATAAAAATTCGTAAAAAGGTTAATTGGTAATTGCTTAATAATCAAGGCTAAGTTAATTATTTAGCCTTGATTTTGATAATTTTACTCTGTGTAGGTATTATTGTATAATATAACCATGTATTATTTATTTTTTAGTTTATTTTTAATAATGTTATATCTATTACCTTTCGGCGCAATGCAGTATTATTTTGTTAAATTCCCCCCAAGTAATGTTTTAGTTTGGCAATCTACAATGGAATCGGTCTTTAT
>JAFQNY010000200.1 GCA_017395765.1 bacterium | reverse complement strand
TGTTATAAAGTCCGGTTAATGAGTCTGTGACAGAAAGAAAACGTGTCTGAGAATACATAAAATTGATTTTCTTAATAACGTCAATCTTGTTTCCCTCAGGAATATCAAAGTTCAAAATAATGTCCTCGATGTTTTTTTGGATTTCATCAAGTACAGATGCAGGTATATCGAAATTCTCTCCCAAATTATTTTGACGTCTTTCTTCCATATTCATCTCTATTATATCATAAAATTTGAAGCGGAAGAATTTTTTTGTTAAAGTTTAATTATGAAATTAACAGCAGAACAAATGTTAGAAAAATATTCCAATAATGCATCTCATCCACAAGAAGTGAGAAGGTTAGCTATGATGATATTTGATGGTGTGAATGAAACATTAAAAGAAATGTCTAATAAACAACGAATATATTTGGAAAACGCAGCATTATTGCATGACATTGGTTATTATATTGATTCCAAAAGTCATAATAAACATAGTCAAAAGATGATTTTGGATTACGGTTTAGAAGATTTTAATGAAAGACAAAAGGAAATAATTTCTTGTATTTGTCGCTATCATAGAGGTAGTTTGCCTGACAAAAAAGAACATGAAGTCTATTGCCATTTTGATAAAAAAGACAGAAAAATCGTAAAACGTCTTGGTGGAATATTAAGAATTGCTGATGGGTTAGATAGAGCACATGTAAGTTTAATTAAGAAAATTCGTGTAAATTACGATTCAGAAAATAATATTACTGAAATGTATTTAACTCCAAATAATATTGATTATCGTCCTGATATTTTTCATGCAATTAGGAAAAAAGATTTGTTTGAATTGGGCTTTAAGACTCAGGTAGTCTTCAAATTTGAGCAATAACGAATTGTAAATTTTTCTTAACAAAACCCCGAAATTGTAACAAAACTTCATGAAAAATATACTTTATATATATAAGGGAAAACCATAGGGGACAGGACAATGAGTTTCGATGTTAACGTATTGAGCTCAAAACCAATTATCAAAGCCGCAGCTAACATGCAAAATGATGGTGGTGGTGGAAACTTGGGCTATATGAGCCAAGGAAGACAGGATCAGGAAGAAAAAAGGGAAGAAGTCAATATTTTTGCTTCAAAACCGGATGTAGACACCTTCACATTAAAAGATAATTTAGAAATGCCGGAAGAGGTTGAATTTACACTAGCGGGTTTTATTGCGGAAGTAATTAATAGCATAAAAAGTTTATTAAAATAAAAAGCGACTTATTAAAGTCGCTTTTTTTATGAAATATTTATTCGCCTGTACATATAACTTGTTTATCATTAGCATTTCTGGCTCTACAACAATCAGTATATTTAGTTCCGGTAGGTGTATAGTAACGATAATAAGAGTAGGTTTCTGATTTTTCATTGTTTGAGAATAGAATAAAGAAAGGATCAGATTCGGTACCGTTGTTTAAAAAACCCAATTCGGACATTTTATTCAAAATGCATTCATTTGAATACGGCGTACTGAATGAAGTGTAACCGGGATAAATATTTTTACCGGGATAAAGTTCTTGTGCAAGAGTCATTAAATCATCTTGGGTTGGTAAATTGTCTTTTCCTCCACACATAGCAACAGCTCCGGCATAATAATCATCACCACTATTACAGTATTCTAAGCCTAATTCAGATTGACGTTCTAAACATTCTGCATTTGATAAAGGTGTTATTATTCTTGGAGCAGTGTAGCATTTATCATTAATTTTAATTGCACAATCAGTTCCTAAACCATTTGCGTTAAATAATATAACATCTTTACCCAATTCATTAGGTTCTTTTTGATTATTCCAGTCAAAAACTGCAGCGATACAACCAACTGTGCTTGATTGATCGTTATTCCAAGTTATTGTTTGATATTTATCTATATTACATTTTAAATCATAGGATAATATCATTGGAGTTCCATCTTTTGTTATAATACCGACGGTGTCATCGTATTGGTGGTATTCATCATCTTTCATTTGAAGAGTTTCAGCTGTTTTAGTTTTAGATATGTCCCAAGTTTTCCCATTTGTGTCAAGAATTACTTCATCAGATGGCCAACAATCACGTATATGGTTGTTATCGCAAATTTTAGCAATTCTCAAGTGATTTTGGAGTTCTTCAACAAAAGCCATTGTTGAAGAATATCCGTTTAAAGTTGTCAAAGACATCATTACGTCAGTACTTCTGCTAAATTTATGTTTTATATTTTGTACTTTAGATATTTTTACTCGATTTTGTATATTTGTCATTAATGTAGGAATGGTTAGAGCAGCAACCACACCAATGATCCCTAATGTTATTAACACTTCTGCCAAAGTGAAAGCATACCAATATTTATTGTTATAATTTCTTATACACATAATAATTTCTCATAAATTTTATAATTATTTTTTGCATCTGCAATTTGATTTTTGACCAAAAGGTCTCATTTTAGGATTTGATTTGTAATAATCTTTTTTGTTATCCAAATCATTTATGGATTTTTTTTGTAATTTTTGAATCATTTTTAACTTAGAGCGTTGTTGGCGATCAAGAATTTTTCTGAATTGTTTATTTTCGTTTTTAACAATAGCTTTTATTTCTTTTTTTGTGCAGTTAACAATTTTTTCTTGTTCGTTAATTGTTTTTAAAGGAGCTTTTTGAGCTTTAAGTTCGTTAAGTTGTTTAGTTTCTTTGTACAATTTTTTGTAATTTTGTTCTAAAAGAATTGTATTTTCACGCATAAGCTCATTTCTGCATTGTGCTTGTTCTTCGGTTAATTGCAGAGCGTTAGAAACGGCAGCACGTTCTTTTTTGACACTTTCTGCGTAATTTTTATAGAATTTCAATTCATCATACACGACTTTTTTTGAAACGCAGTTGCAAGTGGGTTTGCAATTACATTTTGCAAAAGCTGAAGTTGTTGTCAAAATACAACAGAATAATATAATCAATAAATTTTTCATAAATCTCTCCTTGAGATAATTATTACACGTTTTCTAACAGAATACAACATAAAAATTTTTATAGTAAAATCTAGATATGACAGAAATGCATATGAGAAATTACGCATATTTAGGTGATGCAGTTTGGGAATTGCACATCAGAGAAAAGACTGTTTTGATGACACAAAACTCAAAAGATTTGCACAAAATGACTACAGACAGAGTAAAGGCATCATTTCAGGCAGAACTTTTAAAATATTTGGAAGATTTTTTGACAGAAGATGAGCAAGAAATATTAAGACGAGGTCGGAATTTGCCCGTGCCGATAGCAAGACGTTCAAACCAGTCAGAATATAGACAGGCAACGGCATTTGAGACATTGATTGGTTGGTGGTATAGTCATAACAAACCTCGGTTAGAAGAAATTTTTGAAAAAATTGAAGAAAAATTATAAGAAAGTACTTTACAAAAAAAAATCATCATGTATGATATTAAATGTAGCCGAAATTAAATGGTTGCACCACAGGAATGTGGGGGTTTAGCTCAGCTGGTAGAGCACCTGCTTTGCACGCAGGGGGTCAGGAGTTCGAATCTCCTAACCTCCACCATAAAAAGGACAATGACATTTGTTATTGTCCTTTTTATTTTGCTGTTAATTGACTGTTAATTGACAACGATATTGAGAAAAAGTGACAGGGGATTTTGAGAAAATTTTTTTTACTATTGACAAATCAAACGATTGTTTGATATACTTTTGTAAAAAGGCGGAGGTGTCATGGCAAAAGATAAAGACGATACATCAAAAGTTAGAATCCTAGAAGTTGCAACAAAATTGTTTGCACAGCAAGGTTTTGACGGAACAAGCATTAGACAAATTTGCAAAGAAGCCAACGCAAATGTTTGTATGATTTCTTATTATTGGAGCGGGAAACAAGAGCTTTATCAAGGTATTATTGATGATTTAATAGAGCGCCAAACTCAATATGCTAAAACTTTTCTTAATCTTGAGCAAGATTTTTCTAAAATGCCAAAGTCAGAACAAATTGAACATCTATTTTTAATTTTAGATAAATTTTCACAATTTTTCTACTCAGGTAATGTTTCAAAAGATTTAATCATTTTATTATTAAAGGAACAGCAAAAAACGGCTTTTATGGAAAAATCTCCGGCGTTTAATTATCTTCGCAGATTAATTGCAGCCGTATTTAATAAAAACATCGACGATAAAGAGATTATATTTAAAACTGTTTTTATTATTGCGCAAGTTAATTCTCCAAGAATATTTTCAGGTTTTACTCTAAACCAACTTCAGCAGGAAGATTTTTCAAAGTCGGATATTGAAATAATAAAAAATAACGTAAAATTTTATGTTCAAAAACTATTGCAGGAGGCAAAAATTGTTTAAAAAAACTGTCTTAATTTTATCATTATTATTGCTTTCGCCTTGTGCTTTTGCAGTTGATAGAAAAGATTTAAACATTGATTTTTTCAACAAGTTCAACGACCCATATTTATATCAATACATAAACGAGGCTCTTGAAAATAACCATAGTGCAAAACAAGCAACACAAAGGGTTGAGCAATACAGACAAGGGGTAAAAGCTTCTTTAGGGAAAGAATTACCAAGTTTAAGTGTTGGTGCAAATTATCTTGGCACACATACTCCAAATTTAGGCAATATGGGAAACTTTAACATAGATGAAAGTGCTTTTGTAATGCCATTAATTGCAAATTGGGAAGTCGATTTTTTACTCAAAAACCGAGATAAAACAAAGAGTGCAAAAAAATCTTATGAAATATCCCTACAAGAAGAAAAAGCAATTTATTTAGCTCTATTGACAGATGTTGCAACAGTTTACACCAACATTCTTCAATACGATGAATTGATTAAAAATCAAGAACAAGTTTTAAAAAATAATGAAGAACTTTATGGCGCAAATCAAAAACGATTTGAAAGAGGAGTTATTGATAGCACAACTTTAAACAACTCTGAAAATGCTATTTTAGATGCTAAAAATAATTTTGAAAAATTAACAAAGCAAAGAGAAATTTTATTAATGCAACTTGCAGTTTTAACAGGTAAATCTTCATACTGTGCAAATAACCAAGAAAGAGGAACATTGGATAATTTTGAGTATCAAGCAACGATTCCTGACGAAATTCAATCCGATATTATTTTTGCAAGACCGGATGTGCAAGCAGCAGAAAAGAAACTTGAAAAAGCAAAAATTGATGTGCGTGTTGCAAGAAAAGAGCTATTCCCACGATTTAATATAACAGGCATTTGGGCTTTTAGTACACTTACAGGGGGTTCGTTCTTTTCTTGGGAATCATCGTTAGCTGCACTACTGGGTGGCGCAACTTTAGATTTATTTAAAGGTGGGCAGAAAAAAGCAAACTTAAAATTATACAAAGCTAAATACGAAGAGCTTTTTGAAAATTATAAGCAAGTTGATTTAGAAGCAGTAAAAGAAGTTAATACCGCACTTTGTATAGTTAAACACGATACACTAACTGACGAATATTCAAAAACAAAACTCGAAAACCAACAAAAAAACTTTACTGATAGTCAGAAAAAATTAAATAGAGGTGTTATATCTAATCCTGAATATTTAATTGAACAAACAAAATTGTTAAATCAGGAACAAGAAACTGCAAATACAAAAGCTCAAAGACTTGTTAATTACTATACCTTATACAAAGCTACCGGAGGTGGGATATAATGAAAAAGAAAATTATCGCATTAATTTTAATACTTTTAATAGCAGGAATTGTTATATTTTTTACAAGTAATAAGAATAAAGCCACAAACAATTTAACTTTATTTGGCAATATTGAAATTCGTCAGGTTGATTTGAGTTTTCAAGTAGCAGGAAAAGTTGAAAAACTTTTCAAAGAAGAAGGCGATACTGTAAAATCAGGAGAGCTTATTGCAATTCTTGATTCAAGAGATTATGAGGCAAATTACACAAAAGCAACTGCAACAGTTGCCCAAACTCTTGCAATTTCAAATGATGCAAGTTCAAAGTTTGAACGCCAAGCTCCTCTAATGGAGGATAATACTATCTCAAAACAAGACTACGACACCCTTTTGAATAATCGAGATAGGGCAAAAGCAGATTATGATGCAGCCATTGCGAACAAAGCTCTAGCAAAAAATCAACTTGATTATACAAAGCTATACGCTCCTGAAGACGGTATTATTATGATTCGTATTCAAGAACCTGGAGCAACAGTTAATAAAGGTCAACCGATTTTTACAATGGCAAAAACAAAACCTGTATGGGTTAGAGCTTATGTTAACGAAACTGATTTAGGTAATATTAAATATGGTCAAGAGGTAAATGTATATACAGATACCAAAGACCCAAAAACAGGTAATAAAAGAACATACAAAGGTCAAATCGGATACATTTCGCCTGTTGCAGAGTTTACTCCTAAAACAGTTCAATCAACAGATGTGAGAACAAATCTTGTTTATAGAATAAGGGTTTATATAAACGATACCGATGAATATTTAAGACAAGGAATGCCTGTAACTATAAATGTGGATTTGAATTCAGGAACCAAAAATGCAAACAGTAACAATTAAAAACCTTACAAAAAAATTTGGCTCAACTACAGCTATTAATAATTTATCTTTAAACATTGAAAAAGGTAAAATTACAGGATTAATCGGTGCAGATGGTGCCAGTAAAACCACACTATTAAGAACAATAATAGGTTTACTTGTTCCTGATAGTGGTGAGATTTGCGTGCTTGGTTTTAACCCTGCAACACAAAAAGATGAGCTTAATTTACACATTGGTTATATGCCACAAAAATTTGGTTTATATGAAGATTTAACTGTTATTGAAAATTTAAAACTATATGCCGATTTAAAAGGTGTTGGGCACAATTTTGATAAAATGCTTGAATTTACAACACTTGCCCCTTTTCAAGACAGACTTGCAGGGGCTTTATCTGGCGGAATGAAGCAAAAATTAGGTTTAGCGTGTACATTGCTTGGTAATCCTGAATTTTTACTGCTTGATGAACCTTCAGTTGGTGTTGATCCAATTTCTCGAAGAGATTTGATGAAAATGGTTAGAGAAATGATTACCCCGGATACAACTGTTTTATGGTCAACTGCATATTTAGATGAGGCACATAGTTTTGATACATCAGTGGTAATTGATAAAGGCAAAATAATCTACAATGGAAATCCACAGGATTTAGCAAAAAATCCTCAAGAATTTGAAGAAAAAGTTATTGAACTTATGGGTGGATATAATAAAGAAGAATCGCTTATCGCAAAGAATTATGAATATAACCACGCTCACTGCGCTAAAACTCAAGGAGATTGTTTAACGGTAGAAGCAGATAATTTAGAGAAAAAATACG